>JAWVZC010000212.1:0-7458 GCA_033722415.1 Balneolaceae bacterium
AAATGGCTGCAGGACGAACACGGTACAATCCGGCGGTTGAATACTGTGTGGAAAACCGACTACTCGGGCTTTGATGCGATACCGCTGCCGAAAGAGAAGCCCCGCAGCGAATGCTCCCCGGGCGAATGGTACGACCGCATCCGGTTTCACAACCACAGGGTCACCTCCTTTTTTGGGTTCTTCAGTGACCAGATAAGAAGCTATCTGCCTGAGGTGAAGATCCATCTCAAAGCCCAGGACAACTCCAGCCTCGGCCCAATGCGGCAGGCGGTCGGCCACGGCATCGACCGCGAAGCGCTGACCCGGCATATCGACCTGCAGGGGCTCGACACCCGTCCGCTGCCCGTAACCGAACCCCGGATGGCCGCCTCCAGCTATGATGGGAGTCATTACGGGTTTCACTGGCTCGGACAGTCGTTTCTGTATGATTACCTGACCTCGCTGCCTCCGGGCCGGCCGATTGTCGATTTCGAGTACCACGCCTTTTCCATCAATCCGATTCGCATACCGGACCTGCCCCGGAACCATGCCTCCGCCACGCTATGGTTGGCCCATATGCACGGGATGGTCGGGAACATGGCCTGGTACTGGCATCGGCGGTACGGCCCCGATCCTTTCCTGGATACCTGGTACTGGAAACTGTGGCTCTACGCCAGTCTCTCCACCCAACCCGTACCGGCAGCGGAATATTTCCAGACCATGCTGGAACTGAATACCTTTTCAAGGGAGGTGGAAGCACTGGCCACGGTTCCGGACGGCCCTGTTTGTATAATGGTCTCAAAACCCTCCTACATCCAGGACCCATCGCACATTGATGCCTTGCACAGGGTCTATGAAGGCAGTTCCTTTCACGGACTGCGCGTGGGGTTTGTAACCGACCAGATGCTGGTCCGGGGAGGGGTTCCCTCGGACTGCCGGGTGATGTTCGTCCCCAACATGGCTTACCTCGGAAAAGCCGCCCTGAATGTGCTTGAAGGCGTAAAAGAGAAGCTCATCCTCTATGGTGGCAAGAAACCCCGGTTTGACCCCTATGGCTTTCCACATGCACCGGAAACGGTCCGCTTCCTGGAGAATGTAGCGGGGATCGAAGAGGCTTCGGCTCCCGTACTTTCACGTCGTATCGGCCGGTTGCTCACCTCCTACACAGGCACCCTGCCGATTCGTATCAAACGCCTGGATCGTTCAGATGGCTTTGGGGTGATGAACCGACAGGCTGGGGTAGATGACCGGCAGGTGATGCTTCTGGTGAATGTACTCACGAACCCGACCGAAGTGCAGATGATATCGAAGCGGGGAGAGCCGATTAGCGGTTACGACCTGTTGAATGACGAACCTGTTGACGGCAAAAAAATCAGTATGCCGTTCCAGGGGGTGCGTCTGATTCAAATTGACCAGGAATAATCAAGGTGAGTGAAAGGATCTTAACCTGGTATATCAATATCTGAGAAAAAATGGATGGACGTAAGGGGGCAATTCGGTTATTCTTTCGGGCTGACCGTGAAGATTCCGGCTAGTGGAGAAAAACCGGATCTGGGTCAACGTTCGATTTGCACCAATTGCGAACGGGATCGCTTGAGTCGCGAGATAGGTGAAGGCAATCAAAATAGAATAGTACAAGTAAAGGACAATATTCCAATGGTATTATGCCATATTATTATTTATTGGTACACTGGAAGATGATATCTCCGGGTTGTCTATTCATACTATTGCCACTATAACCCCAACATAATCGATCAGCTATGCACAGCAGAAAAGATTTTTTGAAATACGCAGGAGGTATCGCAACAGGAATGGCTCCCATGCCCTGGCTTCATCTCGAAAAGACAGGTCAGGTGATTGAGCAAATCCGAGGCTATTCCGGATCAGCAAAGGCTATAGCACAAAATGAAGATTTCTGGGCGCATATTCAGAAGGCGTACACGGTAGACCGCAGTTTGATCAATCTGAATAATGGCGGCGTCAGCCCGGCCCCTGAATTTGTCCAGGATGCGATGAAGAA
Source organism: Balneolaceae bacterium (assembly GCA_033722415.1). Classification (GTDB taxonomy): domain Bacteria; phylum Bacteroidota; class Rhodothermia; order Balneolales; family Balneolaceae; genus JAMQKA01. The sequence continues at coordinate 2,000 of JAWVZC010000212.1, forward strand.
GCATCTCGACTATTCCCACAAGGCCCCGACCTACACTATGAAGCAGGTCCTGAAGCCTCAGAAAGAAACTGTACGAGGGCGACTGGCCAGGATGTTGGGCACTGATACCGAAGAGATCGCGATCGTTCGCAACTCCTCGGAAGGTTTGCAGATCTGCCAGCAGGGTTTTGATCTGGAAGCGGGCGACGAGGTGCTGACGACAACCCATGATTATCCCCGAATGATCAACACTTTCAAGCAGCGTGAACGACGGGATGGGATTAAGCTCCGGCAATTTCCGATCCCCATACCGGCTGAGGATGACGAGGAGATCGTCCGTCTGTTTGAGTCAAACATCACCTCTAAAACCAAGTTGATCCTGATGTGCCACATGATCAACATTACCGGGCAGATACTGCCGGTGAAAAAGGTCGTCAGAATGGCCAGAAAGTACGATATCCCGGTAATCGTGGATGGGGCTCATACCTTTGCCCATTTCGACTTCGATCATTCGGACCTTGATTGTGACTACTACGCCACAAGTCTTCATAAATGGCTCTGCGCCCCGTTTGGCACGGGCATGCTGTATGTAAAAAAAGATAACATAGATACCCTGTGGCCGCTCCTGGCTGCACCCGAAAGGCTGGACAGCGATATTCGCAAGTTTGAAGAATTCGGCACCCATCCCGATGCTAATTTTATAGCGATTGCCGAAGCGATGACGTTCCACCAGGGAATCGGATCTAAACGAAAGGAAGAACGGCTGAGATTCCTGAACAATTACTGGATCGATCAGGTGATTGATACGGGTAGAATAAAACTGCATACCAGCCGAAAATCTAAATATGCCTGTGGTATTGTCACGGTTGAAATTACCGGGGTCAACACCCGGGATCTTGAAGATTACCTCTGGAATAAACATAAAATTATCACGGTTGGGATCGTACGGGATGATTTTGAGGGGATCCGGGTGACGCCCCATGTGTATACCACCCTGGAGGAGCTGGATCGCTTTTCCGATGCCCTGCATGAGGTCATAAATAATGGCCTCTAGCCCGCATTTCTCACAAGTATAAAGGATAAATTTATATACCACACAGACAACCAATGATTTATCATTGTTAACGGCAACATAATTATAATGGAGTGTCTTGGGCTGCGAACTTTTTCCCTCAACGTCCATGAAAGGACGCCTGTGCGGCTATGTCCGCTTCGCCTTGCTGAGGAACAAATTTCTTGTTGAGATATCCGGGCTAGGGACCCATTGGGCAGTAATAGGACCATTGAGTTAATGTTCTCGCTCCAGCCCCCCTCTATACATCACTTGACGAGGGCTTAATAGCACCTGCTTGATAGTTCTCCTGGGGCATGTAATTGTATTTCCAGATCACAACAGACCACGCTAGAATTAATTTAACCATGATATGAAAATTACACGACAAGTCGGTAAAAGGGTACTATTGCTACAAACGTTTGTATTAATATGCGTATTGGGTGTCATCAGCTGCACCTACTCCCCCAAGGAAATTAGAACAGTTATTAAAACAGAACGGGCTCCGGAGGCAATAGGACCCTACAGCCAGGGGATTCTTGTGGGGAATACCTTATACACCGCCGGACAAATCGGGCTGAACCCCAATACAAATGAGATGACAGGCACTGATATTGAATTGCAGGCCAGGCAAGTACTGGAAAATTTGAAAGCCGTCGTGGAGGCTTCAGGTATGAAAATGGAAAATGTTGTTGAAGCCCAGGTTTTTTTGGCTGATATGAGTGATTATTCAGCATTCAACGCCATTTACAGCGAGTATTTTACTGAAAGTCCACCCGCCCGGGCCGTTATTGAAGCTTCTGCACTGCCGCTGAATGCAAAAGTGGAGATAAAGGTAACTGCAGTAAAAGTGGAATAGGAGCCGTATTGAGCTGTATGAAAGTCCAGAAGAAATTCGGGAGTGGAGAAACACCTGTCAATAAAAATACCCCTGAACTCTTTTTTCTAAAATGGCGACACACATTACTCACAAAAGTTAATGCTGTATTCGTGTAATTCCATAGTTTATATGTGGTCACAAATTTATAGGAAAGAACTGACTTTAACAGGGTGTATGTGGTTGCGAAATTGGTAAAAAAGTGGATCAGCTAACCCGGATTTCTCAGTCTTTTACAGCCTGTATTGATAATTTTGCAGCAAAAATCGTATAAGTTATTGTCATCCAGAAAGTTACAGGAATATACCAAATAACTTGTGAGAAATCCGGGCTAAGCCGTTCCGGTAGGGACTCGTAATTAGTCACGATTTGGAGAATATAGTATTGGTTCTTTCCGCAAATTTTTGTGATGGTACTTTTGACTAAAGGTCCAGCTTGTATTTTAGCATCCAGGCCCTCAGTAACAGGGATTCGAAACATGAAAATAGCCACAGCAATGAAGATCAGAACTTGGTGTTTATTTACGTTTATGTTGGCTTTACTCATACTCTGTTCATGCAGCCGGGAGGCATCCAATCCGGCCTCCCAACCCAATATCATTTTGATTCTTGCGGATGACCTCGGGGTTGCGGACGTCAATAGCTTCGACCCGCTGGATCGGACATTTTACGAAACCCCAAATCTGGACCGGTTGGCTGGAGAGGGGATGAAATTTCTGGCTGCCTATACCAATGCGGCCAATTGCTCCCCAACCAGGGCGGCGATGTTAAGCGGTCAGTATTACCCCAATCAGCCGATATACCATGTGGGCCGGCCTGGAAACGGGAGAACCGAACCCGGGGAGATGATTTCTGCCAATAATGCTGATGAACTGCCGCTCGACAAAATCACGGATGCGGAAATGCTACAGAAAGCAGGGTACTCCACGGCACTTATCGGGAAATGGCACGTTGGAAATTCGCCGGAATTTGGACCCCAACAGCAAGGCTACGAGGTTAATATTGGTGGAAGCGGCGCCGGAAATCCCAGCGTGTGGGAAGGTGGATATTTTGAACCCAACAATAATTCCGAAATTGATGATGCTGAGGAAGGAGAATACCTGACAAATTACCTGGGTCGTAAAGCCGTGGAATTTATTACGAATAATCGTGAGGGACCGTTTTACTTGAATCTTTCATTCTACACGCCCCACTATCCGCTTCAGGCCCCGGACCATATTGTGGAAAAATACCGCCAAAAGGAGCCGGACCGGGGGCATTGCAATGCTGAATATGCCGCAATGATCGAAAGCATGGACCGGAATGTGGGCAAGATTGTGGATACGCTGGATGAGCTTGACATCGCAGATAATACGGTAATCTTTTTTATGTCAGACAATGGTGGAATCGGGGGGTACGAGTATATAGAAGACAGGCCTGAATCGGATAACATTCTCGCAACCGGGGTGACCGATAACCGGCCCTATAAAGGCGGAAAAACAACCTACTATGAAGGGGGGATCCGAACACCTCTGATCGTGCGGTGGCCGGGCGTGATTGAGGCGGGCTCCTCCACCAGCGAACCGGTCATAGGGATCGACCTGTACCCGACCTACCTTGAACTGGCCGGCATGGAACCGCCGGAAGATTATAAGCTGGACGGGCTAGCCTTTAATCCACTGTTTGAAAATCCTGCTGTATCACTGAACCGGGAAGCCCTATACTGGCATTTTCCCGGCTACCCGAACTCTCGCTGGCGAACGGGGCCCGTAAGCGCCGTGCGCTCCGGTCCGTGGAAACTCCTGAAATTCTACGAAACAGATGAGGTGGAGCTGTACAATGTAGAGGATGATCCCGGCGAGGAAAACGACCGTTCTGATGAGCGGCCTGAACAGCGGGACCGGTTGCACAGCCATCTTGAACAATGGCTGCAGCAAACCGGGGCCCCGATGCCTTCATGGCCGGATAATTGATGTTGCCAGGGAGAAAAAACACCAATTTTCAGCAAGTAACGAATTTGACGGGTGGCCCAGGTGATCCAAAGGGTTGGAGGCTAGCCGGTGACTGATAGCCGTCACGGGTGGTAGTTGGGCCCAATACAGTGTTAATAATTAGCAACTCAGTGGTATCAATTAGAACCTGGAATTGGTAGCCTGAATGTATATTCCATTACCAGCTTTGATCAGTCCGCACCTAAATCTCGCAGCCGATGTCAAAATTTGATCGCCGAAATTTTTTAAAGATTTCAGGTATAACCGCTCTTGGTTCTTCGCTACTACCCTTTGGGAATTTAGGGTGCGGAAATAGGAAATCGGTACCAGGGGAAACCCTCTACGAGATATTTAAAAGTCCACCAAGCGAATATCGCCCGTTTGTGCGGTGGTGGTGGAACGGGAACAGGCTTGAAAAGCAAGAAATTGAAAGGCAGCTGGATCTGCTAAACGAGGCAGGCATCGGGGGTGTGGAAATCAATCCCATTGCCATGCCATCGGATATAGCCGAGAATCCGGAAGAGTCCCTGACTTGGTTGAGTGACGAGTGGAATGAGATGGTTGCGTTTGCAACCACGGAGGCCTCAAACCGGGGAATGACCTCCGACATGATTGTGGGGGCCGGCTGGCCGTTTGGGGGAGAATTCTTATCCCCGGAAGAGCAGATGAAAGGGGTGGTTCTGCAAAAAATAGAGCTGGAAGGCCCACAGACCTATCGTGAAAATCTTGATAACATCATCGAGATAAGAAATCGACCTGATGAGAGTGACGACGGTAACCAACAGCATGGTCCAGAGCCCGAGCTTCTTTTCCTGCGGTTGGCACCGGAGCAAATTGGCAGCGTTACGGAATGTGAGGATGTAACAAACGAGGTCGGTCCCGATGGAAGTATGGCACTGGAAGTACCGGAAGGCAGGCATGTATTGTATCTCGGAACCATTCAAAAAGGAATCACTTTCCGGGAAATTACCCTTGGTGCCCCCGGTTCGGATGGCCCCTGCCTGGATCACTACAACAATTCAGCGGTATTGACGTACCTGAATCGCGTATCAGACCGTTTGGGTCCCTCGCTGGGGGGTGAGCTGGGTATGCAGCTTCGAGCACTTTTCGTTGACAGTATTGAGCTATCGGGGTCAAACTGGACCCAGGATCTTCCGGAACAGTTCAGGAAACGGCGCGGCTACGAGCTGGAGCCCTACTATCCCTTTGTGTTTTATGAAAATCCCTACGGGGGATATTCGGACCCGATTTCATTTTCTCATGATCTTCAGGATACCGTCAAGCGGGCGCGATACGATTATAATCACACCCTTGTAGAGCTTTTCCTGGAGCGATTTGTCCAAACGTTCCATGAATGGTGCGAAAGTAAGGATCTGCTTTCACGGTACCAGGCCTATGGACTTCCCTGGCTGATGGGCATGGCTGAAGGATATACCATTCCCGATATTCCAGAGGCCAACAATTGGCTGTTCAACCGCCCACCCTACGTGCAGGGATACAATATATGGACCAAATATGCTTCGGCCGGCGCCCACCTTACCGGCAAGAGCACCGTAAGCACCGAAGCGATGACCAATACCCGG
>JAWVZC010000213.1:0-7434 GCA_033722415.1 Balneolaceae bacterium
AACTGGTTGTTATCCTCCTCTTCCTCTTCCTGCTTATTGTTGTTTCCCAGAAAGGGGATGGCCCGTGTCAGATCCAGGCTGCCGAACCCACCCTTTTTTTTCGACTCGTCCTGCTGCCCGCTGTTTTTACTGCTGTTCCGAGTTGATTCATTCTCATAGGAATGGCCATTCTCTCCCTGAAGCAGCTCCATAAGGAACTCCTCGTGACCATTGACCGGTTTCCTGAACCAGTCTGCCGCTTGGTCGCCGGGCGGGGCCGACAGGTGATTGCCTCCGTTATTTGCGCGGCCGGAAGAGCCGTTTTGATTTTGAAACTCCGGGGCTTCGCTGTATATCAATTCAAAAGGTTGTTCAGTTTCCTCGTGTTTGTCCCTGTCATTACTCATGGCAGCGGTGTGTTCACCAGATTGCGAATCTACCGGCTGTTCATTGATATTGGCATCTGTTTCTTGATCTTCCGCAATTTCCGACGGAGCAAACGGGGGCTCATCGTCTACCAGGGCATCCCAGTCGGCAAACCGGGACAGGGCCAGAAAGGTATCGGCCACAAGGGATACAAAGGTGCTCGATTTTTCATCACCCATTACGGTTCTGAACAGGCTGTGAACTTCATCTTCCGAGAGGTTGTGTACGTTGCTGTCGAGTTCAAAAACCTTGTGGTATACCTCCTTCATACGGGAAGCCAGGACCATCCGGGATTGTGATTCCGACTCGGAAAATGGAATGTAGTATTTCTCTACCGGTTTTTTATCATCATTGATCAGACCCAGTTTTTTAAAAAGAATGACGTAGTGAATGGAATTCGGTTTTGTTATGCCCAGTTCTTCCAGGAAAGACTGGTCGAAAAATTCCGGGATCTCCTGTTCCCGGATCTTCAGCAGCGTCTTTTCCATCCCCTCTGATTTCGTCACGAATGTTTCAAAAATATTCATAATAAGCCTCGTATTTACCTGTTCGCTCAATTTTTGTGCCGGATGTGTCTGAATTATCTCTCTGTAGATTACTATTGGTTCGTAAAATTATTTAAAACCGTCTGCCTGGGCAGGGTAACCGGGATCCCGACCAAAACAATGATCAATCATACACGCAAGAGTTCCATTTTAGACAGAATACCAGGAATTCTTCAGTATGTAGCAGCACACACATCACGTTATGTTCCCCGGCCATGCTCAGTCCCGTGCTGTACCCTTGATTACCCGATCTCTCACCTCCAACGGCTACCTGCCCACAGCCTTTACGACAGGTAGATTTTTTTATTCTTAAATGAGATTCGGGTATTATGGTTATCGTTTTCCAGTTCGCTCTGCTTGATAAAGGAGCTTGCAACAAGTTCTTTCAGGAACAGTTTCTCAGCCCGCTGAAAACTGTTGTTGTGGGCTTCATTGTTCCTGTGTGTGCTGTAGGGTGATTTCCAGTCGATGGAAAACGGCAGCTCATCGGTAGTAATGACGGAACCTGCCGGAACAGCGGTAGCAGCATGTTCGATTGTATTTTTCAACTGCCGGATATTACCGGGCCAGCTGTACGAAAGGCACTTGTAAACCGCACGGGGACTTATGGCATGAACCGGTGTGCCGTTCCGTTTGGCGTACTCAATTAAAAATTGATCAATAAGCAGAATAATATCTTCACACCGCTCTCGCAGTGGGGGCATATGTATGATGATGGGGTTGAGCATTTCGGCCAGATCGTTCCAAAATGGAGATCCCATAAATTCATGATAGGCGTGATGCTCAATAGAAATGATGACCCTGAATTTTTGAATCTCTTCGACATTCAGGGCCATTTGTTGCGCGTTATACATGAGTCTCACCAATATCTTTCTGTTGACATGGCTCAACTCAGTAAAAGAATTAAAGAATAGCGTCCCTCCTGATAGGAAGTCCATGCCAAAGTCCTCGCAGCTTTGGTAGGATGCTCCCTCAAGCGTTCTCTCTAGCTTTTTTAGCTTCTCTTGAATGATCTCTTCTAGTGTGTTGCAAAACAGGTTGCCAAATGGTCCGTCCGAAAATGGACTTAGTGAATGGATCATTTGGGCTGTGCGGTGTTTGCCGGTACCCTGTTCTCCAACCAGTATGATGTTGTCCTCTTGATGAGCCAATTCCACTATATTTTTGTACAGCTCTCTCATGATTTCACTGTAGAAATTGGCACTCTCTATTTCCGCACCATTTTTGGGCGGGTCAAGATGTATAGGTTTGTCGGATAAAGTTATCATCACTAATATGCTTACTAACTATTGATATCGGCCTGCACGTTGTGTCAGTTTCATCTGGTTTATCATGAACAACCGCGGCCTGTTTAGTAATCTGGCGAGTTGACCGGAAGTTCACCCTGGCGCGTGGCGTTTGGCTCGTTCCGGTCAAATGCCAAAACTCTCCGTTGATAATAGTTCCTGTTAATCTGATTTCAGAAATATTTTCAACTTCAACAGTCACTCGTTTGCTATCACAGTAATACTTAATTCAACAAGCGTGCCACATCTCAAATTATTTTTCTAAAATACCTATAAGCAGTGCTAAAACAGGATTTTACCGATATATAAATGTCTCCATTACGGGAAACCCGATCCGGTTGAAAAACGGGGACGGGTAATTTTTACGCGGCTAATCGGGTAATAATTACACAAACCTGTTTTGCCGAGTGGATTCATCTACCCTGTATCATATCAGGAGTGACAAAAAAAATAGGGGATAAAACAGGCCTAAGCGGGGTGATGAGGCCGTGCCTGCCCGGGAGTTGAAAATATATTTTCCAGTTGGCACAACTCTTGTACCTATATAACACGTGGTTCCCAAACGGATTTTCCAGGTATCACCCTGAAGATCGAATTTTTAACCATATTAATTATATCGGTAGATAGCAGTGGCGATAACAAAAAACGACAGAATTTATGTTGCAGGTCATACCGGCATGGTGGGTTCTGCCGTATTGGTTGCCTTGCGAGAACAGGGCTATCGCAACCTGCTTTTTTGCAGCAGTGATGAACTGGACCTGAGAGACCAGGCTGCTGTACATAGTTATATACAGCGAGAGCAACCCAATGTGGTTATTCTGGCTGCCGCCAGGGTGGGAGGTATTCTTGCCAACAGCAAATATCCCTACCAGTTTATTTATGATAACCTTGCGATACAAAATAACGTGATCAACGCCTCGCATAGCTCGGGTGTTGAGCACCTGATTTTTCTCGGGAGTTCCTGTATTTATCCCAAACACGCTCCCCAGCCACTCAAGGAAGAGTATCTGTTGACGGGACCGCTGGAACCGACCAATCAGTGGTATGCGGTGGCCAAAATTGCCGGTATTAAACTTTGCGAGGCATTGCGAAAGCAATATAACAGGAACTATGTTGCCCTGATGCCTACCAATTTATATGGGCCGAACGACAATTTTGACCTGGAAACGTCGCACGTCGTGCCCGCGCTGTTACGAAAATTTCACGAAGCAAGAGAGAACAATCATCAGGCAGTGACGCTATGGGGCAGTGGAGAACCTAAGAGAGAGTTCTTGCACGTTAAAGATCTGGCCGGTGCCATCCTATTCGCACTAGAGAGCGGACTTCAGGAGAGTTTGTACAATATTGGTACCGGTCGGGATCTTTCCATAAAGGAGCTGGCTGAGATCATTCAGGAAATTACCGGACACCGGGGAGAAATCATTTGGGACCAAACGAAGCCTGATGGTACCCCGCGGAAATTGCTGGATGTTTCAAAAATTCATTCTGAGGGTTGGAAGAACCAAATTCATCTGAGAGAGGGGCTAAAAGCAACTTACCAATGGTTTACCAAAAACCAAGCAACAGTTAAAGAAATGAGAATGCATGTGTGAAAGCATGCATTTTCTTACCACATACATAACATGAATATGATGAGAGGGAGAAATTTTGAGAGAGAATAGAAAAGTAGCACTAATCACCGGCGTAACGGGTCAGGATGGTTCATACCTGGCTGAATTTCTGCTCCGCAAAGGATACGAGGTCCACGGTATTAAGCGGCGCTCAAGTTCCTTCAATACCGGGCGGATAGATCATATCTACCAGGACCCGCACATCAACGGTCTCCCGTTCAAGCTTCATTACGGTGACCTGACAGATTCGACTAATTTGATTCGTATTATCCAGGATGTTCAGCCGGATGAAATCTACAACCTCGGGGCCCAAAGTCATGTCCAGGTTTCGTTTGAAACCCCGGAATATACGGCCAACAGCGACGCTGTGGGCGTTCTGAGACTGCTGGAGGCCATTCGCATACTGGGAATGACCGACAACGTGCGCTTCTACCAGGCCTCCACCAGCGAACTCTTCGGCAAGGTGCAGGAGGTACCTCAAAAAGAAACGACCCCGTTTTACCCGCGGTCGCCATACGGGGTGGCCAAGCTGTACGCCTACTGGATCACCATCAATTACCGGGAAGCCTATAACATGTATGCCGTCAACGGTATTCTGTTCAATCATGAGTCACCGGCAAGGGGCGAAACATTTGTAACCCGGAAAATTACCCGTGCAGCCGTTCGTATTGCAGCGGGCATCCAGGATACATTGTATCTGGGGAACCTTGAGGCCCGCCGTGACTGGGGCCATGCCAAAGATTATATCGAGGGGATGTACCTGATGTTGCAGCAGGATGAACCCAGGGATTATGTTCTGGCTACCGGTGAAACACACAGTGTTCGTGATTTCTGTGAACGAGCGTTTAGTCATACCGGTATTTCGCTGCAGTGGATGGGGGAGGGCGTTGACGAAGTGGGCATAAACAGCGAAACCGGCGAAACGGTGATCGAAATCGATCCCAACTATTTCCGGCCGACGGAAGTCGACCTGCTGCTGGGTGACGCCACAAAGGCGCACCAGGAACTGGGCTGGAAGCCGAAATACTCATTTAATGACCTGGTCGAAGAGATGGTTCGCGAAGACCGTGAGAAAATCAACATAATTACCGAAAATGATGAAGACTATTCCCAATTATCAAACTTCCTCCAGTAACGGCAAGGGAGAAGCGGCAACCGTCAAGCAGCGTACAAACGCAAAAGAACGGTTCCTGGAGCGAATTGAAAATCGCACTGCCCGGATCGGCATTATCGGCCTGGGATATGTGGGGCTTCCCCTGCTCTGGACATTTCACGAGGAGGGATTTCCCGTTACCGGATTTGATATAGATCCCAAAAAAATTGATTGCCTGAGAGACGGGAAACCGTATATCAAGCACCTGGGATACCAAATGATGGAGAAGCTGGCTTCCTCCGACCGCTGCACCCAAACCCTTGATTTTTCGGAGCTGGAGCGGATGGATGCCATCATTTTGTGCGTGCCCACCCCGCTCAACCCCTACCGGGAACCGGATATGCAGTATGTGGAAAGCACCACGAAAACGATTGCAAACCACCTGGCAGAGGGGCAGCTGGTGGTGCTGGAATCCACATCCTACCCGGGAACCACCCAAGACCTGATGATCCCAATCCTGGAAGAGGAAAGTGGGTTGTCGGCAGAAACAGACTTTTTTGTGGCGTACAGTCCCGAACGCGAGGACCCGGGTAACCCGAACTTCAATACCGCCAAAATACCCAAAGTGGTGGGGGCCCACGGGCAGGAGGCCCTTGATGTAGCACTGGCCCTGTACGATACCGTCATCGTCGAAACGGTTCCGGTCAGCGACACCAAAACCGCGGAGGCGGTAAAATTAACGGAAAACATTTTCCGGTCGGTAAACATCGCGCTTGTCAACGAACTGAAAGTGGTATACCAGGAGATGGGGATCGACGTGCACGAGGTGCTCGATGCTGCCGCCACCAAACCGTTCGGCTTCATGAAATTCACACCGGGTCCCGGCCTTGGCGGGCACTGTATTCCCATCGACCCGTTCTACCTGACATGGAAGGCACGGGAGTTCGAACAGAATACCCGGTTTATCGAACTGGCGGGCGAAATCAACACCAGCATGCCCCGTTATGTCATCGAACGAACGATTATGGCGTTAAATGCCCATCAAAAAGCGGTCAACGGAAGCAGGGTGCTCGTTTTGGGGCTGGCTTACAAACCGGATGTGGATGACCTGCGGGAATCACCGACGTTCAAACTGCTGGATCTGCTGAATGAGTACGGGGCAGAGGTCGCCTATTATGATCACTACATTCCTGAGATTTGGGAGACCCGGGAACACCCGCAGTGGGCGGGTATGAAAACAGTGGCCTGGAACCGGGAGACGATTTCCGGTTTCGATGCGGTCATTATCGCCACGAACCATTCGGATATTGACTATCAGGAACTTATTGACTGGAATGATGTCATCATAGACACCCGAAATGCACTGAAATCACTGACACCGCGTAATGACAAACAGATCTGGAAAGCGTAACAGCGCTGAATAAACCGACATTCTTTTCAGGATATCATCCACGGAGAGTAATACGTTGCAGTTGCTTCAAAAACACATCTACAACCTACAATCGAGTGATTGAAAAGTAAAAATTCGATATGAAAAATATCTTAATCGTGGTCGGTACACGGCCGAATTTTATTAAAGTTACCCAGTTCAAAAAAGTGGCGGAAAAGGAGTTTCCCGGCCGATTTAATATCAGGATTGCACATACCGGCCAGCATTACGACAACAAAATGGCGGACGTTTTTTTCCGGCAGTTTGAGCTGGTACCGGACTATTTTCTCGATATACCGGCTAGCTCGCCCAACAGCCAGATGGCGGAGGTGATGCTGCGTCTGGAGCCGGTTATTGCAAAATTCAGTGCCGACCTGCTGATGGTGACCGGGGATGTCAATTCCACATTTGCCGCGGCGTTGACGGCCAATAAAATGAATATTCCGCTGGCCCATGTTGAGAGTGGACTACGCAGCCGCGACCGCTCGATGCCGGAGGAAATTAACCGGGTTTTAACTGACGAGATTTCGGACTACCTGTTTATCACCGAGCAGAGTGGTATGGATAATCTGCTGGATGAGGGTAAGAAGAAAGACGAGCTTTTTTTTGTGGGAAACACCATGATCGACACCATGGTGGCATTCGCGGATAAAATTGACAAATCTGAAATATTGGATGAACTGAGCCTTGAAGATGACTCATTTGCCCTTATGACCATGCACCGGCCGGCAACGGTCGACTACAAGAGCGGGCTGCGGAAACTGATTACGGTGATCGAGCAGATTACCCGGCGGAGAAAGCTGGTATTTCCCATTCATCCCCGCACGCGCGATCGGTTTGAGAAATTCGATCTGCTTACAGAACTGAAGGATAACAAGGCGTTGATCCTGGCGGGGCCGATGGACTACTTTTCATTTCAAAAACTTATCAAGAAGAGCAGATTCGTAATTACCGATAGCGGCGGAATCCAGGAGGAAACCACCTTCCGACAGGTACCCTGCTTAACGCTGCGTCCAAACACCGAGCGCCCGGCCACCACAAGCCTCGGATCTAACACCCTGGTGCC
>JAWVZC010000214.1:0-7416 GCA_033722415.1 Balneolaceae bacterium
CGAACCGCTGGCCCCGTCGGAAGCGCTGAGCCGTGAATATATCCCCTTCATCGATGATATCACCTCCTCGGCCGTTCAGCTTCTCTCCGAGGTGGATGCCGACACCGCGGGCAACCTGCGATTACACGGCTTGATGTTGTACCCCGGCGTAGACCGTAACCTGCAGCCGGTATGGATGCTTGCGGCCCCCGCCGGGTATGCGGAGACCCTGCACCAGGTGTTTTTCAGGCAGTTTACCCAGAACCGGTACGACTTTAACGGCCAAACGATTTACAAACTGCATATTAATGACCGAATTGTTTTCGCCAGCCAGCTGCATGACCTATTATTGCTCTCGGAATCGAGCCTGGCGGCCGAAGATGCCGTTCGCTCCTATCTCGGCCTGATCCCGGCTGTGGAACTGGGGGAAGGCCCACCGAAGGGTCCGTCACTGGTGCTTAACACCCCGTCGCTGGATCAATGGATTTCACAATTGGCAAAGGTGGAGTTCCGTCCCTCGATAATAGGAGGCTTTGCCGGTACGGGTCCGGCCGTGCTCCAGGTACAAAAAAGCTCCCCGGAAGGAAACAGCAATGAACTTGTTTTTTCAGGGGCTGTCCCGCTTCAGGACAACCAGCGCTCGGTACTGGTCGATGCCATAGCCTCGGATAACGCCGAGATTACACTGGACCGCTATATTTCGTCGAATGCCTCTTCTTTTGCCATTATGCGGCTCGCCCCGCGGATGGTACCGCCGGACTCTGTCACAAATCCGACATCCCTGGATTCCCTGCTTATTGCCGAACAGTCGCTTTTTGCCGAAATCGCAGGCACGCTCAATCCCGAATTTTCGCTGGTTACCTATGCCGAATCGGGATTTCTTTCCACCGGCGAGCATCTGTACCTGCGCAGGCTGAGCGACCGCAGCAGGTTTGTGAACGCACTGAACCGTCTGGCCGAACAGGGCCTGTTGCAACCCGCTGACGATTCCTATTTCGCCCAGAGCCGTGTGCTTGGAGATTTGATCGGATCGGAACTCGCCAAATACAGCGATTTTTATATCAATGTGACCGGAGAGGTGGTGGTCATATCGAAACGAAAAGGGCTGGCCGAGGTGGTTCAGTCGGATCGCACAAGGCGGCGGGTGATCTACTACGACCAGGACTATATGGAGATCCGGCAGTCGCTGCCCGACCGCGTAAGCGGTTATATTTTTGCCAATACGGATTTTTATGACTTTATCTCCTCCTACCTGGCTCCGGAAAATTACCTCAACGCAATCACGTCGAAGTTCAACCAGCTCGCTATCACGCTTCAACGCAACGAAGAGGGCAACCAGCTATCGTTCAATATGCGCACATACACCCGGGAAGAGACCGATATCCCGTACGAGGAGCAGTGGTTCTTCCCGACCGGGGGGGCCGAACTGTCCGGAGAACCGGCACTGGCCGACATACGGGGCAGTGCACGCGACGAAATAATATTTGCGACTACCTCGGGTACCGTGTATGCCCTGGCTTCGGACGGAACCACCGTCATGCAGGTGAGCACCGGGGAGGATCAACCTGTGGGTTCACCAATCGTCTACGACTGGTACGGTACCAATCAGCAGGTAATTTTGCTGGCAGCCGGCAACAAGGTATACGGCTGGAACGATACGGGGACCCCGCTGCCCAAGTTTCCCTTTGCCCTGACAGAAACCATTACCGCCCCCCTCAGCATCGCCGATGTGGACCAAAACGGGCTGCCGGAAGCCGTAGTTGCCGCGGCTGATCGCAGGCTGCATGTGCTTGACGGCCGGGGCAACAACATTGCCGGATGGCCGGTTACCACCAACGCCCCGATTACCAGCCAACCGTATACCGGTAATTACCGCGGGTCGCCCGCCTTGATCGCATTCTCCGAAAACACCGTACATGCCTGGAGCGCCAACGGTACGCCGAAAGAATCGTTTCCGCGATTTATCAATGCCACGTTGAACGGATCGCCCCTGCTATACAGGGGAAATATCATCGGCGGAGCGGCCGACGGATACCTGTACGCGGTCGGCGGACAGCCGCTCTTCCCGGACACTGTCAATATTTACAGCAACCGCCCTGAAACGGAGGGACTGGAGGCCATATATGTTTCAAATAGTGCCCTCGCAGGAACTCCCTCGGTTCATACCCTGACCGTGCAGACCGGGAACTCGATTACCGAACAGGACACTACCGCAACCGGAGGCAAACCGGCACCGAGCACGGTTTCCGAATCTATGTTTCTCACTATGAGCAGTAACGGGTCGGTCTTTCTGATCAACGAACAGGGAGAGCTGCGTTTGACCAGGAGCATGGGACAGCCGGCGGCACAGAACTTCTCTCCCTATATCACGGATATCAACAGCGACGGGCTTTCCGAAATTATCGGCCTGGCCAGTTTCGGCCGGCTCTACGCCTGGCAGGTTCTTGACGGCGAACGTATCTACTCGCTGCCTACCAGCGGCATGCAGTTCCCGATCGTCACCGACCTGGACAACGACGGTAACCGTGAACTGATCGCCCAGACCCGCGAGGGCGTGAGGTGCTGGACCATCTACGACGGGCAGTAAGCTTCTCGGCTCCTCCCTGTTTCACCCACCCGTCCGGGCGCAATTCACGCGGCGGGCTTTGCAAGAAGCTCTTCAGCAGTGGCTAGCCCGGATATCTCACAAGTTTTTTTGATGTATTCCTGTACATTTCTGAATGACAATAACTTATTCCATTTTTGCTGCAACATTATCAATACAGACTGTAAAAGGCTGCGAAATCCGGGCTAGATGATATCGCTGAGCGCCTCTTTCAGGAATTTGAACCGAAATTCAAACCCGGCCTGCTGAAGGGCCTTCGGCTGTGCACGAACGCTCTCAAGCAGCGGGTCGGCCGCATCCCCGAGGACAAGGCGGAGTGCGAATTCCGGGACACGAAAAAAAGAAGGGCGATGCAGCACTTCCCCCAGGGTATCGGCCAGTTCGTTCATGGTTACCGGGTTGGGAGCGACCATATTTACCGGTCCGCTGATCTCCTCGTTATCTATCACAAAATCCACTGCCCGGCAGACGTCGAGCATATGGACCCAGGGAAAGTACTGCCTGCCATTGCCGAGCGGACCTCCCAGACACATTTTGAATATTGGGAATAAATACTGGAATGCTCCTCCTCCCATCTCCAGAACCACACCGTTTCGAAGCAGAACCAGCCGCACGCCAAGATCTGAAACCGGCTGAGCCGCCGCCTCCCAGTCAACACACAGCTTGGCGAGGAATCGATCCCCCGCCGGTTCTTGTTCATCCAGCACCTGGTCACCCCGGTCCCCGTAGTAGTTGACTCCGGAAGCGGATATAAAAAGTGCGGGCCGGTTTTCGGCTTCCTCCACGGCAGCGGCGAGCTTCTTCGTGTTATCAACACGGCTCTGATAAAGTCGTTTTTTTACAGATTCAGTCCAGGGCTTGCCGAAGATATTCTCCCCCACCAGGTTGATGACCACGTCGGTCTCTTCCAGTGTATCTGCAAGATCGGAATTCCAGTCGATAAACTTCTGATTTCGGGCTGCTTCACTTGCGTATTTCTCCGGTGACCGCGTTATCACCGTGATGTAATCACCCTTTTTGAGAAAATTCCTTCTCAATTCTGTTCCGATAAACCCTGTTCCCCCGCTGATTAGAATCTGCATCGATAAAAAAATTGATTATTTGTATTCCTGTTTATTTCGGCTATCTCAAGAATGCCGCGGTAGACACATACATCAACTGCCGGATTTGACATGCCAGTTCGCGTAATCTGCAGTCGCAGATAGTCACCGTTGCTCATCATTCGTTAGGCCCAACAATATAATGGTAACATTCGTGCACTTCGATACAAAAGATACCCGGATTACACCAGGAATACGGTTACCGTCTGGCAGGGATGGCAAACCAATCCGGATTAATCACGAGATATTTACAACCACTTTACATTTTCTATATATCGAAAACTGGTTTTGTCCTGTAATCAAAGTATTGGTGCAAGACGAAGCAAAATGTGATCGTGCACGGCGTTGCGATAACATGTGGTATCAGGGTACTGTGTCTAAGCGATTCTATCTGCTGTAACGTACCGGCATCAAGCATCCCGTTGTCGGGAAGTTTGCCTGTAAGGTTGTTTCGCACCCGTTTTTGATCTACTTTTACGTGTTAAGCGGTTAAGAAGTAGCATTTATGTCATCCTGAATTTATTTCAGGATCTCGCAAGGCCTCTGTCGTCGAGCTCAGCTTGCAACAGATCAACGCTCAGTGCCACCACGAGATTTTCGACAGCTGTCGGAATCCGGGATGACGCAGAAGGCATTCCCTGGTTTGTTGCCATCAAATCTAACCACTAAACGCGTTACTTTTGTATCGTCTAACCGGGAAATAAATTCAGCATTCGATACTACGATGTCACCCAATACCAGAACATATGCGCTTCTCACCATTCGGGTTATCCTCGGCGGCTTATTTCTACTGTCCGGGGTGGGAAAGCTGATCGACAGCAGCGATGCCATCTACCTTGTGGAACTGTTGGCCACAGAGTATTACTGGCTCATTGAGTACGGTAATCAGATTGTGGTCGGTACCTCGATTATTGAACTCCTTCTTGCGGTGTTGCTATTCTGGGGCAGACAGCTGCGCTGGGTTTTCTCAGCCAGCTTCCTGCTGGTGCTCTCTTTTACCGTGGTGATCGCATATTTCTACTTGCAGGGGATGTCCGTTGCAAGTTGCGGTTGTTTCGGTGCTTTTGGCGGCGGTGGGGGGCTGACCGTAACGCTCCTGCGCAATGCTGCCTTACTGCTGCTGGTTGCCGGCGGACTGGTCATGCAGAGCTTTTCGTCAACCGGAGAACGCAGCACAGCAGTGAACAGATAAGGCCTGTTTTTGGGGGGCGGTAAAATCTTCGTAATAGTTGGGAGTTCACTGTGGACAGGAGTGCCCTGTTCTTCGAGATTCGAGTACCGAATAATCTTGCTTATACCCAATGTTTGAGATAGCCCCTTACCTTGAACGTATCTATTACCGGGGATCACCGCATCCCACAGTAGCTACCCTGCGAGAACTGCAGAAACAGCATCTCACTGCTGTCCCCTTCGAAAATCTCGACATCCATTATGATATCCCCATCAGGCTGGATATCGAGCGCTTTTACATAAAAATTGTGCTTCAAAACCGGGGTGGATTCTGCTACGAGCTGAACGGGCTTTTCCACAAACTGCTCCGGGAACTGGGATTCAATGCGCGGATCATTTCTGCCCAGGTCTACGACCGGGATGACAGCGAGTTCGGTCCCGAATTTGATCACCTGGCAATTATTGCCACCGTAAATCGGCGGGAATGGCTGGTGGACGTGGGATTCGGGGATTTCACCCTTCCCCCGCTTCTCCTGCCGGACGATTCCAGGGAAGTTCAGGAGGATTCCAACGGGATGTTCCGGGTTACACGGGTTTCGGGGGAGCGGATTCTGGTGGAACATGCTACAGCTCCGGGCAGCTGGGTGCCGGAATACCGGTTTCGTCCTGTTGAACGCACACTCGGAGAATTTAAAGACCGCTGCCAGTATCACCAGACATCCGAAAACTCACATTTCACCCACAAGAATGTATGCTCGCGCATTGCAGGCGGCGGCCGTATTACCCTGACCGATTCCAAACTTCGCGTTCGTGACTCCAATGGGACCCAGGTTCAAAAGATCAGTTCCAATTCCATGTTCCGCTCCATGCTGAAACTTCATTTCAATATCGAACTCGAGATGTAATCCCACTGGCTACCCCCATGTTCCCGGGATGACTATCTCTTTCGCCCGGCAAATATTTCCTCTTAACGGGAATGGCCGTCCAGGATGCAGCCAGCCGGACATCTGTTCTGCAGGTATTGACCCGCTTTTCTCACGAAATCCGGTTAGTATGCAGGGCGCCCCTCAATAACACCGGAAAACGCACCTGGATACATTGGCAGGCTATTGACGAGACAACGAAGCAGACTGACCAAATTCGCGGCGTGGTACATAACGGGAAGGGATAAACAAATTGAAAATGCGGGTTAATCCCGGTATAGTTACCCGTAACGAGTCCGTCATACCGTTTTCTTTCGCTCGGCAATATCTTTAGTTGACCTAGAAGTATATTAGCAATAGGTTTGTAGCTGGTTTTACAGGGATAGTACCAATTTTTGCAGGATTATTGATGAATCGAACGGCACTACTACTTCTCATACTCACCACGTTCATGGTTATCGGGATCGGATTCAGTTGCACCCAGACGGGTAATTCCGGGGCTGAAAAATCGATGCAAGCGTCACCCGGAAAGTCGGAATTTGTGGGGCTGGAAACCTGTCAAACCTGCCACCCGGAACAGGTGAACACCTGGAAGGGATCGCAGCACGATTATGCGATGAAGCAGGCGACCGGCGATTATGTCAGGGCGGATTTCGGGGATGTAACCGTTACCCACCGAGAACGTACCTACCGTTTTTACAAGGAGAACGAGCGGTTTATGGTAGATGCTCCCGGACCGGATGGCACCACACAGACCTATGAGATTATCTACACATTCGGCTGGGAACCGCTGCAGCAATACCTGGTGGAGTTCGGGCGGGGAAAACTGCAGGCCCTGAACATTGCCTGGGATACCGAACGGGAGGAGTGGTTTGTACTGAACCCGGAGGAAGATATTCGCCACGGCGACTGGCTGCACTGGACCGGGGGCGCGATGAACTGGAACACGATGTGTGCCGACTGCCACTCCACCAACTTGCAGCAAAACTACATAGCGCAGGCCGACTCCTTTCACACCACATGGTCCAGCATTAACGTGAGCTGCGAGGCCTGCCACGGTCCCGGTAAGCAGCATGTGGAGTTCATGCAGTCCGACCGGGCATCCCAGGCCACTGTTGACCGGATCCGGCAGGATCTTCAGATGACTGCCAAAACCCCACAGGTGACACTCATCGATCAGTGCGCACCCTGCCACGCCCTGCGGGAAAAAGTTTCGCCCGGGTACCGCCATACCGGCAATCTGCTGGATCACTTCAGCCCTACCACCCCTCACCCGGAAGCCTACTTTGCCGACGGTCAGATCAGGGATGAAGTGTATGTATACGGCTCATTTTTGCAGAGCAAGATGTACAAAAAGGGCGTCCAGTGTACCGACTGCCACAACCCGCACAGCCTGGAACTGAAGGCGAATGTTACCGACAACACCCTCTGCATGCAGTGTCACGAACCGCGCTACAATACCCGTGATCACCATTTCCATGAGCCCAACACCGAGAGCTCGCAGTGTATCAACTGCCACATGCCCGGCCGGTACTACATGGAAGTTGATTTCCGCCGCGACCACAGCTTCCGCGTGCCGCGTCCCGACCTGAGTGCCCGGTTTGGCAATCCCAATGCCTGTAACGACTGTCACGAGAAC
>JAWVZC010000215.1:0-7390 GCA_033722415.1 Balneolaceae bacterium
CAATATACCATTTTCATCAGGTACACAAAATGTGGACCCGCCCGGATGGTGATTTGTGCTTTGAATGGAACGTGCTCCAGGTTAAACGGAAATTTCACCGGCCAGATCTTTCCTGAAGAGTTTTTTGACAATTTCGCGATTTTCGTGATTACCCAGCAGATACATCATCTTCGTGAGTACGGCCTCACTGGTCATGTCACCGGCACTCAATGCCCCCAGCGCTTTTGCCTTTCTGCCGCTTTCGTACTTGGTCAGGTCAACAGCATCGTACGGCGCCTGCGAGGTAATAACTACAATGACCCCGCGGCTGATGCAGTGTTCCAGGAAGGGCAGGATCGAATGTTCGCCGTGTACCGGGAAGTTCCCGCTTCCGAATGCCTCGACAATGAGCGAGTCGATATTCGACAGGTCGAGTTGGGTAAGCATGGAGGTGGACAGGTTGGGAAACAGTTTCAACAGGAAAAGACGATTGCTGAATGCGGTGGATGTTCTAAGCGGCTCCTCCGGCTGCTTGCGGCGAATGTTAAACTCGATGTTGAGCCCGATCTCGGCCAGGGGCGGAAAGTTCGGGGAGGCAAATGCGTCAAAATCGCCAATACTCATTTTAGTGGATCGATTGCCTCGGTACACAAAATCGTTAAAGCAGATTGCGACCTCGCAAAGGGGAAAGGTCGCCATCTCAATGGCATTGACGAGGTTTCGGCGGGCGTCACTTCGCAGCGACTCCATCGGTACCTGGCTTCCGGTTAAAATTACCGGTTTTTGCAGGTTCTGTAAACCGAAAGAGAGCGCCGAAGCGGTAAACGCCATGGTATCGGTGCCATGCAGTATTACGATCCCGTCGTACTCAGCCATCCGTTCCTCAATAAATTCGATCAGTATGGCCCAATGCGTATAATTGATGTCGGAGCTGTCCTCCAGGAACAGTTGCCTGGTATCGATATCGGCAATTTCAGAAAGCTCGGGGATCTCCCGCTGGATGACCTCTGACCATTTTCCGCGGTTCGTTGAGGTTTTCTTGCCGCCGGTTTCCATTGCGATCGTCCCGCCGGTTTGTATCAGTAATATCTGTTTCATGATCCCTGTCTTGGTATGAGCTAATTCAGGTTGCCTTGAAAAATAACAGACTGTTTCTATTTAAAAAGGTTATTTCGGGAATGGTCAGTGCCCTTCATACCGGAGGGCATAATCGTGGGCAGGAGGTAACAGCCTGTGGAAAGCAGGATGGAATTGGGCTATGTTCCCAGTGTCCCCGGAGCTGAAATGAGCGCAAATTCACCGTTCTGCGCTGCCGGAGAACTACTCAGCTTTCCGCAAAATTGATTCCGGGACCGGGGATCGAGGCTGCGAAAATGAGGAGGCGGAAATATGCGGGCGGGGAAAGAATTTTTTGGGTTCATTCCTTTTTTTTATTACTTACCAAAAACCAAATATCTGGCGGAAGTCAGACCGTTGACAACGCAAAAAATTTTTAGCAAAAACGGGAAGATCGAGGACTACTGGCTGCCGCTGAACATCTCACCTTGAAAACAAGGAGGTAGTTATGAAAGTGTACCAGCCCTCAAGAATTCGCAATGTTGTTCTGCTGGGACATTCCGGCTCCGGGAAAACCACGCTTGCCGAAACCATGCTGTTTGAATCCGGCACTACGACCCGCAGGGGGACCGTGGAGGACAAGAACACCGTTTCCGACTACCACGAAATTGAGCATGACAAAGGGAAATCGGTGTTTTCATCATTTCTTAACCTCGACTGGCGCGGGAACAAAATCAACCTGATAGATACCCCGGGTACCTCCGATTATATCGGCGAAGTGGTGGGGGCGCTTCGCGTGGCCGATACCGCAATCTTTACCCTTAATTCTGAATATGGCGTGGAAGTGGGTACCGAATCGTTGTGGCGTTATACCCAGAAATACGACATTCCGTCGCTGTTTATCGTCAATAAGCCCGATTCCTCACAGTCTGATTTCCAGAAAACGGTCGATATGGCCAAAGAACGCTTTGGCCGCGGTGTCGTGGTTGTGCAGTATCCCTACAGTGAGGGGGAGGATTTCCACGCCATCATCGATGTGCTTAAAATGACCATGTATGAGTTTCCTGAACAGGGCGGAAAGCCGGACAAACTGCCGATTCCCGATTCCCAGCAGGCACAGGCTGAACTGCTTCATAATGAACTGGTGGAAGCGGTCGCCGAAAATGATGAGACCCTTATGGACCTCTATTTTGAACAGGGGGAACTCACCGAAAGCCAGATGCGCGAGGGACTCCAGAAATCGCTACTCAACCAGGATCTCTACCCGCTGTTTTGCTGCTGTGCCAAACGTAATATGGGGACCGGCCGGGTGATGGGGTTCATCGGTAATGTTGCTCCGAATCCCCTCGAGGCAAATGCACCACTGACAACGGAAGGAGAAGAGCTTGATATCGATCCCGACGGGCGGCCCCTGATGTTTACATTCAAGGACAGCGCTGCATCCCATGTTGGGGATCTCATCTACTTCAAAGTGTACGGTGGGTCGGTAAGTTCCGGGCTGGACCTGGTCAGTAGCAGTACCGGCAAATCGGTGCGGCTGTCGAACCTGTACCTGACCAACGGCGAAAAACGGGTTGACGTGCCGGAGGTAAAAACCGGTGATATCGCCGCTGCGGTTCGCCTTAAGGATATTGGTGTAAATGACACGCTCCATGAGAAGGGGCACGAGGTGACCATTGAACCGATCGAGTTCCCAAAGGCCAACATTCGTACCGCCATCAAGCTGAATCAACAGGGTGAGGAAGACAAACTCGGAACCGCCCTGCATCAGCTGCAGCATGAGGATCCATCCCTGGAGGTGGAACACAGCCAGGAACTAAACCAGGTAATACTGCACGGGCAGGGCGAGGAGCACTTGAATGTGGTCAGGTATGAACTCAAAAACCGGTTTAACCTCGATTTTGAATTTGTACAGCCGCGGATCCCCTACCGCGAGACCATCACCAGCAGCGTACGCACCCACTACAAGCATAAAAAGCAGTCCGGCGGGGCCGGGCAGTATGCCGAAGTGTATATGTTGATGGAACCGCTCAAAGAGAATATGCCGGAACACAACGACCTGAAAGTGAGGGATGTACAGGAAATCGAGCTCGATTGGGGCGGTAAGCTCGTTTTTCAGAACTGCATCGTCGGCGGTGTTATTGACAACCGATTTATGCCCGCCATTCTGAAAGGCATCATGGAGAAGATGGAGAACGGACCGATGAGCAACTGCCGCGTACGAGACCTCAGAATTTCGGTATACGACGGATCGATGCACTCGGTGGACTCAAATGAGGCAGCATTTAAAACGGCGGCGCTCATGGCGTTCCGGGACGGGTTTATGAAAGCCAGTCCCCAGCTGCTGGAACCGATTTACGAGGTGGAAATTACCGTACCAGCACAGTACATGGGAGATGTGATGAGCGACATTAGTACCCGCCGCGGTCAGATTCAGGGCATGGATGCCGAGGGATCGATACAGAAAATTAAGGCACAGGTACCGCTAGAGGAGCTTGACCATTACGCCACCCGCCTGAAGTCGATGACCCAGGGAAGTGCCACATACACGCGCCGGTTCTCCCATTACGCCAAGGTACCCTACGAAAAGCAGGAAGAGGTTATTGAGCAGAATATGAAGCTGGAAGAGGTATAACCTCGGGTAACTTTTCCCGACGGTTCAGGCGCTACGATATACGACACCGGTGCCCGGTACTTCAACTTCAACACCGAACTACTGATTTTCCGCTTTCTGTTCGACGGTTGCGGGAGATTTTGCTTTTATGTATCGCGGCGGCAGTTCAAACGGCGGCTCTTCCGGGATCGGCGGCAGTCGCGGTACCATCGGCTCCGCAGGTTTTTTTGGGCGCCGTTCCGGGGTCCAGATGAATCCATCCAGGCGTCGCTCTTCTGTCTGCCGGCTCTGGGGCAGGTACATCCCGTCAACCGGTCCCGTCGCTTTCATGGAGTCAAGTGCCCCATCTTCGAAAAGCAGCGTTATGGAAGGGGCAGTCAGGTCTACGGCCCCGTCCGGTTCATCATTCTCATTTTTGGTGAAACGCAAAAGGTGGCTGTTCGGCTCAACCCGGATTTTGGATATCTCGCCATCTGAGAATTGAACCGTCAGGCTGTCTCCGGTAATCTGGTTGAGCCGGTTGATCGAGGTATCCTGCTGAACGACAAAAGGTCTTGGGTGTGAAAGCAGCTGCTGAATCTCCCCATCACTGAGCCGTACCTCGATAAACGGCCCTGTAAGCTGTACCTGCTTGTGCCACGCTGTGGGATTGGATCGCAGGGTGACCACTTCCGTTTGCTCCTCAAACCGGGCGGTATCGGCAATTGCGGAAAATTTGGGCGACCAAATCCGGACGTTCCGGTACGCGTTGATTACATTCTGGGTGTCAGCGGGAGTGGTCTGCTGAATGGAATGAATAATTTGTGCTCGTATGTGGGTCGTGTCAGCCGATGTGGTATCCGGCTCCATGCCGGGAGCGGAGGTTGTGTCTGCCGGGAGGGAGTCCATCCGTTTTGCGGCGATCATCTGCATGTATCGGTTCCGGCTGCTGTCGGGCACCAGAGAATCGGCAGGGACAGGATGGGAGGTTGCCCGTATCGTGTCGCCGGCCTCCGCAGAAACAGCAGGCTCCCGTGGTGTCCGGTCTTCGCCATTCCCCGGTGGCTCAAACTTTTTCAGCCAGGCATTACCCTCCAGGTAACGGTGACCGGCCGAGTCGGCTTTGAGGGAGTCGCCTTTCAGCATCAGTTGATTTTCCCGGTCGTCAACGAAGATATCTCCATAGAGCCGGTAGGTATTTTTCCTGCGATTGATGAACAAGCTGTCTCCCTCGGCGTACTGCAGGGAATCAGAAAGCTGCACGTTGCCTCTGAATACCGCGCTGTCGGGTTCACGATAGTAGAAACCGCTGTTGGCAGTGAGGACGCCATCCGGATCTTTGAGGCGCACATACTCCAGGAAATGTCCCACCTTGGTCGTAAAACGGTAGTCTACCGCCTGGCTGTAAAGGGTTGCGCTGTCGGTTTGAATGATTACGCGTCCACGCAGCTGGCTGAAGTCCACATCGGTAAAGTAAACGAGTGTATCGGCGAAGATCTGTTCTTCGGGGGTATTGATCTCGATATTGCCGAAAGCGCGAACCTCGTTGCGATCCAGGTACTGGTAGGCACTGTCGCAGTACATCGTCATGTCGTCAGTTCGGAGACTCACATCACCGATCAGTTTCCGAACACGTTCTCCCTGCAGAGTAACCCCGATAACCTCCTGGGCCCGGTTTATGGTAACGCGATCCTGGCCCCGTACGCTATCCGGCAGCAGCGCCGCTAGCAGCAGCGTGAGCAGCAGCCAGCA
Source organism: Balneolaceae bacterium (assembly GCA_033722415.1). GTDB lineage: Bacteria > Bacteroidota > Rhodothermia > Balneolales > Balneolaceae > JAMQKA01. Next base: position 5,381 of record JAWVZC010000215.1, read on the forward strand.
TGCCGGACTGGATCGCTGACGAAATGACGGCTCGCAAAATAAGGGTTCGCTGGGCTGCTTTTTCATATCAATTGATGGTGAACTGGCCGGTAACCTCGCGGATCGTATATTCCGAAAGATCAGTGGTGCCTTCAAAGCCATTTCCCGCAATGCTGTCTGAAGGGGTGGTTATGATAACAAATTGTGGGGTGGAAACCCGGTTGGAGTCGGAGTTCCACCGCAGGAACTCCGAGCGGAGCCTGCGGTCGGTATTCGTGCGGACGTGCACATCCCCAAAAAGCTTGAATACCCGTTCCCTGGAAAGGTAGACGGCCCGGTTGGAGGTTACCCGGGTTTCAACGGACCCGGTGGAATCGTATACCTGCACGTAAACCGGTCCTGTTATGCGGGTTTCGTTCATCGCTTCCATCGAGTAGGTGGCGGCGTAAGTACCCTGGATGCGCACTTTTTTTTGCCCCTCTTCCATTAATTCCATGTCGATATCCCACGATTCAGTACTGGAGAGCAGCGTGTCGTTCAGAGCCTCGCTGACCCGTTTCGTCTGCGATTCCGAGAGTTCACCACAGGATGAGAGCGCCACCCCCAGCACCAGCACTGCGGATGCGGCAAAAGCCAGAAATGTGTTATTATGTTCCAAAATATCGGTCACCTGCATCACCTAGGCCTGGCACGATGAATGCATCGTCATTAAGTTGTCGGTCAATGGCAGCGGTGATAATCTGAATATCGGGATGTTCCCGCTGCAGGAATTTGATACCCTCCGGTGCCGATATTAACGACACAAAATAGATTTGTTGTGCGCCCCTGTTTTTCAGGTAGTTGAGTGCGTCGTTGGCACTGCCGCCGGTTGCCAGCATAGGGTCTACCAGCAGAACAAAAGCCTCTGCAAGACCATCCGGCAGGTTGGAGTAGTAGTCTACCGGCTCATGGGTATCCTCGTCGCGATACATTCCCAGGTGTCCCACTTTGGCATCAGGGATAAATTCCATAATTCCGTTCACCAGTCCCAGCCCGGCCCGAAGAATCGGCACAACAATCACATCCTTGTCGATATCAAACCCTTCGGTTTCCTCGATGGGTGTTTCAACCGTTACCGAACGGAGTGGCAAATTCTGCAGGGCGTGAAACGCCAGTATGGTGGATATTCTCTTGAGAGCAGCCCGAAAATCAGTAATATTGGCCGATTTGTCGCGTAACTTGGTCAAATCCCGTGCGACTACCGGGTGTTCAATCAGTGTCAATTTTTCGAAATCTGGCATAGTACCTGTTGAATAAGTTAAATAGTCCGTGAAGAGAAAACCGGTTTCCGGGAAAAGAACATGCCGGATCCTTCCCGGATTCCGTCAACTCCTCAGTGAATTCAGATTTCCGTGTTTTCGAAATATTTCCTGGTGATTTTGTACGCCACCCCGGAGAGCGCGAACAGGGCAATGATGTTAAAGAATGCCATTAATCCAAGCATGACGTCGCCGAAGTTCCAGATCGTCGTCAGTGTAACCACGGCCCCGAAAAAATGCATGCCAACGAAGGCGATTCGGTACCAGAATATCGATTTGAATCCGAACAGGTACTGGGCGGCCCGGTCTCCGTAATAGCTCCAGCTAATGGAGGTCGATATGGCAAAAAGCAGCACCGCAAAGGTTACAATATACCCCCCGCCCGGGATGACGGGGGCAAGTCCCTTTTCAAAAGCGGCTGATGTCAGGGGAGCCCCGTTTTGGACCACGCCGCCGTACAGGCCGGTGATCGGGGCTCCGTCCTCCGTATAGGTCAGCACCTGCTCACCGTCGATCTCGATCCGCCCGTTAAAGGGGGTCGTATATCCTTCATCGGTATACATGGTATCAACCGGAATGTTATAGTAGCTCATGGTTCCATTTTGAGGAATTCCGTTTTGAAAGTTGAGCACCCCGGCCGTTTAATCGAAAAAGGAGGGTACCACCTCGTAAACACGCAAGACACCAGATTTTTTGCGCATATCCCACCCACCCGTGGAGACGAAAACCAGTC
>JAWVZC010000216.1:0-7372 GCA_033722415.1 Balneolaceae bacterium
CAGTCGAATCTGTGGGTGGGTATGACCAAGGAGGCGGCCCACCAGCTGGGCACGCCGTTGTCCAGCCTGTACGGTTGGGTTGAACTGCTGCGGGATGAGAAAAAGGGCGATGAGTTCACTGAAAACGTATGCAATGAGCTTGAAAAGGATATTACCCGCCTGCGGGGAGTGGCTGAGCGATTTAACAAGATCGGTTCGGAACCGGAGCTGCAGTCGAAACGGATCGGACCGCTGCTGGATCAGGTGATCGATTATATGGAACAGCGCCTGCCACAGCTGGGCAAGCACGTGGAGGTACGCCGGAACTTCGACCGGAACCTGCGGGCCAAGGTAAACACGGAGCTGTTTCAGTGGGCAATCGAAAACCTGCTGAAAAATGCGATGGATGCGATCAAATCGAGCAGTGACAATGCTTATGTGGAAGTGAGCACCCGGCGCATGGAGGATGACCTGATGATCGATATAGCGGATTCCGGGGTGGGGATGGACAAGAGTGTACACCAGGAGATTTTCAAGCCGGGATACAGCACCAAGAAGCGGGGATGGGGACTGGGACTGAGCCTCACCAACCGAATTATTGAGAACTACCACAAGGGACGGGTATTTGTTCTGAACTCGGAGGAGGGAAAAGGGACTACGATACGGATCGTTCTGAAGCTGGATTTGGGAAGTAAGGAGCAGAAGAACCAGTAATCCCAAATCTACAGCTTTATCGCACTTCTCCCCAGTTCCTGGTTACAGTTGTGTGATAGGCATTACCTATACCATACCAGCTGGCGGACAGTCAGGGGGAGGATCGTGTCGATGCTGTTTTGTGGAAGCCTTCGAAGGAGCGTGCCATGTGCGGGAATTCAGCGGCACGCTATCGGAAAAGCTGAAGATCGGGAAGGTCGAGTGCAATAAACCCCGCCGGGGAGTGGAAAGTGAAACCTGTAACTGCGTTAATCGGGTTGGTAGCCCCGTTTCTGGGCATAGTCCATCAGTTCCGCTTTCAGCAGGTTTCGGCCGCGGTGCAGGCGGGAGCGTATGGTACCGATCGGCACATCCAGCATGTTGGCGATCTCCTCGTAGGTGAAGCCCTCGACATCACACAGCAGTACCACTGTGCGGAAATCCTCAGGCAATTGTTCCAGGGCATCGGAGATGTCATCGTCGATCAGTTCGCGGAACATGCGATCTTCCAGGTCGGAGGTATCCGTCCGCTCGGCACGGATCGTTTCGTAGAACGTGGCCACCTCGTCATAGTCAACCTGATTCGGCTGTTTTGATTGCTTCCGGTAGTTGTTGATATAGGAGTTTTTCAGGATTCGGAAAAGCCAGGCCTTGGCGTTCGTACCCTTCTCATAGCTGCTGAAGAACCGGTAGGCTTTTACAATCGTATCCTGTACCAGGTCTTCCGCATCGTTGGGGTCGGATGTCAGGCGAAGCGCAAAATTATACAAAGCATCCAGATGAGGAATAATTTCTTCCTCAAAATCTTCCTGCTTCTTGACTTCTTCTTTGGTTAATTCGGCCATCCCGAACTGGCAACTTTACTGGTGATTAAACATCGTTTGGACAAAGAGAATATGAATATATCGAATAATTCATGAAAGAACTTGAAAACATTTACCTTCTCTTTGCTGAAAGATCGAATTGTGAGTATATCAAATATCTGAATAAAATTTAAATAGATTGTATTGATATAAGCAGTAATCGTTTTCTAACTCATGTACATAATTCAGCAAGACCGCTGGTAGCAGCGGACGGATTGCCGTCATACAGGTCATCCAATCCACATCTGGTAAGCCTAACGAATGGATTTAAAGAACTCGTGAAGCGGAAGTGTAAAAAATTATAAAAAGGCAACAACAAGTATATCGTAGAGCGCATGGGTCCAGGCTGCCAAGCCAAAACCACGCCATACATAAATGCCGTTGAGCGCCAGCCCAAACAGAAACCGAAACAGGAACGAACCCATGGTAAAAGGATCGCCCAGCATCCCGATATAGTGGACGGCACTGAATATCGCGGCTGCCAGCAGAACGGCCGCCGTTACCGCCACCCATTTCTTGGAGAGCAGGAATTTGAAAAGATAGATCAGCAGGCTGACCAGGATTACCCGGAAGAAAAGCTCCTCGTAAAGGCCGGCGCCGAGCGACAGGGCCAGTTGCTGCATCGTGGTCAGCGACTCCACCGAGCTGACCTGGACCATATGAAGCAGGGATTCCAGGGTTTGCGAAATGATCAACGCCAGCAGGTAGGCATACACGCCCGCCTCAACCAGCATCAGTAAAAAATAGTTGATTTTAAGGGTACCAAGCTTGTTACGTTCCCGGTAGATTATGAAGATGCCCAGTAACGCCACAAAAATAAGCGTAATGGAGAGTACATCCTGTCCCACCTGCGCAAACAGGGTTTTGATCCACACATCGACAGATATTCTCACTACCTGTTCGGCATCCGGCTGCGTAATAAATATCAGAGCCTCATAGAGCAGCAGCAGCGGCAAACTTATCAGGTAACTGTATAGCAGGTTATGGGTACTCCTGAAGTAGATTTTGGCGGCCGATAGCGGTTTACTCATTGATCCTGATACATGTTAACACTGGCACTGGCTGAGGGATCCAGATCAAGCGCCCGGAGTGCAGCCTGCGATAGCTTGAGTCCTTCACCGGTAAAGCGATCGTTGATACGCACAAATATCCCTTTTTGATTCGTCGGGTTGCGAATAAAAATCACATTCCCCAGCGCAATGTTGGCATGTGCCGCCGTCAGTGAACCCGGGTTGTAGAGTTCACCGCTGGTGGTCGTTGTTCCCGATTCGTCAGGACCGTACCGGGTGACCGGTGTTTGCCCCAGGGATTTCATGTTTGACTGCACGAGGTAAGGGTTTTGATAATTGCGGGAGGGGGGCAGCAGTACCGTTACCCGTTGTCCGCTCCGCAGTGATGTGGAAATATCGGGATTAAGTGCCCGGAACTCCGCTTCGGTCATGTTGTACCGGCGCAGCAGGTCGCGGAGTGTGGTACCCTGCGCGACACGGTGTACCACGAAGGCTCCCTGCGGGGTCGATTCTTCGGCACTCTCGGCAACTGAGGGTGCCGCCTGGGAGACCTTGCGAACGGTCAGGCGTTGCCCGATCCGGATGGTATTTGAGGTAAGATCATTCAGGCTTTTAAGTTCCGACAGGGTCATGTTGTGATCGCGGGCAATTTCATAGAGCGTATCCCCGCTTTTTACCGTGTAGTAGGTATTGGATCGCGTGGGCGTGTTCACGACCAGGGAGGTCCCGGCGCTGTCCGGTAGATTTTGTTGTTGCCGGTCCGGGCGATAGATCGTCAGCTCCTGTCCCACAGCCAGTGCATTTTCCTGCAGGCTGTTCCACTGTTTGATTTCGGTAATGCTAACCCCGTACTGTTTGGAGATCGAGAACAGGGTTTCTCTCGGCTGCACTTTGTGTATGATCCGATTCTCCTGAGACTGCTCCTGACGGTCCACCACAAGGCGCTGTCCCACCCGCAGCTGATCACTCGAAAGGTTATTCCATTCACGCAGCTTGTCCACACTTACATCATACTGTTTCGAGATGCTGAACAGTGTTTCACCGGCTTTCACGGTATGGGTGGTCTCCACCTGAGCGATTGCGGATATGCCGAATCCCAGGAAAATGAGCAGCAGACACAGTACCCTGAAAGCGGGCAAGTGCAGGGATGGGATGTAGGTATTATTCTTCATCGATTCAACTCCGTATTTAGTTCAGCCAGTGCTTCCTTCAGTTCCGAAACGGTACGCTGATGGTCCTTATTGGCTGAAGCGATTTCAATCCCTTCTTTATAGGTTGCAACCGCTTTCTCATTCATGTTCAGCAGTTCATATATATGACCAAGGTGGTAATATACACCGATGTACCCGGGGTCATTGTTCCGGATCGACTCAAAGAGGATACGCGCCTTGTCATACCGATCCCTTTTTTTGAATTCGAGAGCAAGGGCAAATTTCGAAAAGGAATCATTCGGATCCTCCCGGATTTGCTGAGCCAGTATCTTCAACTTGTTTTTATCGCCGTTTGACGCCATCGCCTACCCTGCAAAGTTATCTATGCTCCAATATTCAAAACTGTTGAAAAATAAGGAAATTATGGCAACCTGAAACGGTTCGATTCAATTTCCCGAATGTCGTGCGAGATGGCTCTCTTGCGCACCGGATATTCCGGACATTTCTTCTTAATAACAGGTTACATAACCGGCTTGAGAAGCCGGGGAATAACCATCCATTTCAGCTGTGTTAGCCCGGGCTTCACCTGCTGCCACCGGTTGGCGGGCTGTTCAAAGCAGATAAGCGCTGCGGTAGGAACCCGGATATTGCCGTTGCCCGCTAACAGGTTGGCCAGCTCTTCCATGTTGGGGTTGTGCCCGACCAGCATAACCCGCTTGATGTTGTCCGGGGCCCCTTGTATGGCTTCGCGGTAGTCGGTCACCGAGCCGTAATAGAGATCATCATTCCATGAGACGATTTCCTCGTCCAGCCCGGCTGCCGTAAGACATAGAGTAGTGGTTTCCTTGGCTCGTTCGGCAGGCGAAGAAACGATGTGACCCGGAAGATAGCCCGTTTTTTTGAGGAAGGTTCCCATTCGGGGAGCATCCTTCTGCCCGCGGGAGGCCAGGGGCCGGTCAAAGTCCTTAAGTTGCGGTATTTCGTGTGATGACTTGGCGTGGCGCAGCAGCAGTATCTGTTTCATGGTGCAGAATTTGGTTCTCTCAAAATCTGTTTGGGTGCGTACCATGTAAGTGTAACACCTCGGGCTATCATAAACAATACCATGGCTAGCCATATTGCGTGATTGTTGAGGGTGCCGGCGGTCAGGTAATAAACGGGCAGGAAGACCGCCAACGTCGCAAACAGCATGGTATCACGCATCGGGCCGGTGGCGGTGGCCCCGATGAATATCCCGTCCCAGATGTAGCAGAAGCTGCTGACTGCGGGACCCGCAACCGTCCAAAAGTAGACGGTCATGGCGGTGTCAATAACCTTTTGCTGGTCGGTAAACAGAGTGAGCAAAGAGCGGTCCAGCGCCCAGTATATGCCCGAGGCGAACAGCCCGATGCCGATTCCCCAGGCAAAACAGTAGATTATTGCGTTTTTCAGCTTCTGCCGTTCTTGCGAACCGGTATACCGGCCTACAAGGCTTTCTGCCGCATAGGCAAACCCGTCTACCCCGTAGGAGACGATCATCCAAAGCTGCAGCAGGATGCTGTTTGCCGCCAGGATCGTATCACCCATTTCGGCGGATTTGGCCGTAAAAAACGAGAAGGTGAAGATCAGGCAGAGTGTGCGGATAAAGATGTCTCGGTTGACCGAAAAAAACTTTCTTACCGCTGCCAGTTCCAAGAGCTGCTTGTGAATGTATTGCTGCAGCCACTGCCGGTAGCGCCATACCAGCAACGAAGCCGCCAGCAGCAACCCGGCATACCGGGCAATGAGCGTACCCGTGGCCACCCCATCCACATGCATGCCCATGCCATAAATAAACAGGAAATCCAGCCCGATATTCAGCATGTTCAGGAAGATGGTGACGATCATCGGGTAGCGGGCGTTTTGCATGCCCAGGAACCACCCGTTAATGGCGTACAGGCCGAGGGTGGCCGGGGCCGACCAGATGCGGATGTCAAAATAGATTTCGGTGTAGGTTTCAACCTCCGAGGAGGCTTCCACGAGCCAGAAGCTGATATCGGCTATCCAGGCCTGCAGCAGGATGATGAGCGTGCTGAATATTCCCGCCACCGCCACCGCCCGTGCCAGTATCAGGATGCTTTCCCCCCGGTTCTCCTCCCCGAATGCCTGGGCCGTCAGGCCCGTGGTTCCCATCCGAAGAAATCCGAACCCCCAGAACAGGAAATTGAAGATCATACCGCCAACTGCAATCGCCCCCAGGTAGTAGACTTCATCCAGGTGTCCGACCAAGGCGGTATCCACTGCTCCCAGCAGGGGTACCGAAAGGTTGCTGATGATGTTCGGTATGGCCAGGTTGAGAATCCTGCGGTTCAACGATCTACTTGGCTGTAGGGGGATTGTATTTTCCGGGATTCCGAAGGTAATAAAATCAACGCATCTTCCATACCCCGTACCGCCGAACGGGGTAACAAACCCCATGGTACATCTGCTTCTCCATCACATCCCGCTCGTGTTCCACTTGGCTATTTTTCCATAAAATGTGTATGCTCTCGATCATCCGAAGTTAACACAGATGCGGGTCACGTATTATGCTGCGTTTCCCCGACGCTGGTTGATTGTTGTGCAATGTGTATGGTAAGGTTTTAGATATGGAACTCAGTTACTGGAGAAGCCGGTGGCAAAACAACAAGACAGGCTGGCACCTGGATCAGGTGTACCCGCCTTTGAAATCGAACTGGCAGCGGCTCTCTGTGTCACGGGGTGGCCGGGCGCTGGTACCACTTTGCGGGATGAGTCACGACCTGCGGTGGCTCGCTGAACAGGGGGTCCAGGTTACCGGGGTGGAGATATCGGAACTGGCGATCCGTCGGTTTTTTGAAGAGGCCGGCCGGGAGTACCAGACACGGCCGGCGGGGTCCTTCACCATATACGAGTCCGGGAATATTAAATTGTGGCAGGGGGATTTCCTTTCACTAGAACCGGAGATGCTGCCGGCGTTCAACCTGATTTACGATCGGGCGGCCCTGGTGGCCCTGCCCCGGAGTCAGCGTAAAAGATATGCCGGATTAATCCGGGAGATCAGTACGGAGACTACCGAAATGCTGTTGAGTAGTTTTGAATACCCGCAGGAGGAGATGAACGGCCCGCCGTTTGCGGTGTGGGAAGACGAGATCCACGCGTATTACGGGCAGCGGTTCCACATCGAATTGGTATCCGAGGAATCGATGCTGGAGCACGTGCCGAAATTCCGGCAGCGCGGTTTGTCGTCGCATTTTACCGAGAAGGTATACTTGTTGAAATCTGCCTGATGATTGCCAAACAGACAAATGAGCAACCGAAAACGCAACCTGTCGCATATTTTCTCTTTGTTATTTTGGTTGACAACGGTGATATTCCGAAGAGTCGGTCAACTCCAAGACAGAATGGGATGGAATGCTTTGAGAGTGTGATGGCAGCTTTTCCAGTAAGAGTTGCATATCTTGAGGTCGGCATGTATTTTCAAAGTCAAATTTTCGAAACCACGTTTAAGCAATAAGGCAAAGATGGATATTGAAAAGCGGAATCAAATTATAAGTATTGTTTTAGGGATAATAATTATTGTTTTGGGATATCTGCTCTACCACGCTATTGTTGATCCATACCAGGAGGTTCTTGAGCGGGAGCGGATGACCGAGCGTGTTCGTCATCGTATGTCCAATGTCCGTGATGCATTACAGCA
>JAWVZC010000217.1:0-7356 GCA_033722415.1 Balneolaceae bacterium
AAACAGGTTCTGGGGTACGATATCGACGAAAAAATCGAGCGGGCTTCGTTCCATAACCTCCTGGGCTGATTCGCTCGAGCCCTCCAGGTTCTGCTTGTATCCCTCCATCAGCTCGGCCTGGGTCTCCTTGGGCAGTGTTTTCCCGGGCTGAATCACGTTTACGACCGTTAACCCGATGGTTATGGCCAATACAGTGGTCACCATGTAAAAGGCAATTGTTTTGCCTCCCATACGTGAAAGCTTGGCCACATCATTAAGGTTGGTGACACCCACAATGAGCGAAGCCAGCACGAGCGGCACGGCGATCAGCTTCAACAGGTTAATAAAAATGGTCCCGATCGGGCTGATATAATCTGTCGTAAAGGATGTCAATCCCGAAATACTGGCAATTAATCCCCAAATCAATCCCAGTACAAGCCCGATAATGATTTGCCAGTGCAGCTGTTTATACCATGGTTTCATACGAAGCTCAGATATGTGATTAAAGATAGTACCGAACCGAGGCCGGTTGCCGCCCAGTTAACAAAGTTGTTATCAAGTGTTACCCGCAGCGGAGATCCACTACTGCCGATCCCGACCGAACGGTCATCCCGTTGAAAGGTCGCTCCAAAATAGGAATCTGCCATACAACCTAAAAACCCAGGGGCGAATACCGTGCAAACTCCCTCCATCCATGAGATATCGAAAACAATAACCGAAGCCGCGGCAATTACCAGGCTTCCTGCCGCGGCCGCGGCCGTTCCGGCAACACTTATTCCGCCTTCGGTTCCAGCCGGAACGGGTTTCAGATCGGTTACCAGATAGGTATTTCCGCCGGAACGGGTACTGCCCAGCTCGGTAGCCCAGGTATCGGCGGTGGCAGTGGCCACGGCACCGACCGCTGAAAATAAGAACGGTTCCATGGGCAGACGCACGCCGAAAAAATCGATCAGATACCACAACAGAATCCAGACCACCATCCAAAAGCCGTTGGCCCAGACCTGCAGCCCGTCGCGCCTTTTTCGTTCGGCAAAAGCCTGCGCTGCCTCCTCAATAACAACAATACGATTTATGGAGAGTATGGTACTGGTTACGAAAAACAGGAGTACTACCGCGGCGATCTGCCAACCGCCGAGCCCGAAAATAAGTGTACCGAAAACCGATGCAGCCACGGCGCCATCAAGGGTTAGCCATTTGAACGCGAAAACAAGAAAGGCAAACAAGGTGGCCGCAATCATGGCAATCCCTATCCGCATGCGAACGTCACCGGCGGCATTGAGCACAAAAATATAGATTAACAGCAGCAGGAAGGCATAGTTTACTAATCGATCCAACGGCTATTCAGAACTGTCGTCATTATTTTTTGTGTGTTTCATGATGGCGAAAATAACCGTAATATACCCCGCCATAATCACAATTGGAGAGATATAGAGAGAGATTACGCCATTGATCTCATTTTCGATGTACATCGCTGTAAAGCCTACTACCACCATCAGGAACCCGATCACAAGCGTTTTATAGTTCCAGGCGGAGAATAACATCGAATCGCTCCCGGACCTCGTTCTCTGTTTTGCAACCATATCTAGCTAGCTGTCTGTTATTTTTTGTGAAAGCTTGAAAGTATTTAAATATCAGGAAATCCGAAAACCGATATTTCAGTAATACAGGTATATGTATATATCGTGTTCTCTTCCCGATTATTTTACTGTTTTCAGTATTTCCATCGATATATCGGCTACATACGGTGTTTACCTCGTTTACCGTGACTGGCGAGACAGCGTTTTGCGACACCGGTCACCCGGAAAATGCGGCCGGGCTGAGCGACCGGTGCCGTACGATTTTTGATTGTCTTCTAACGCATTGACCATTCTCTCCTTGCTTTTTTCAGGGGAATTCTTATTCTGCATCCGGTCCCGGACCCATCCCGGCTCAACAACCGGGCTCTCATTCAAAATCAAACATGGACATACATTGAAACTCATTCTGGCCTCCGGCAGTCCCAGGAGGAAAAAGTTACTCGAACAATTGAACCTGGAGTTCAAGGTGGTTGTCAGCGATGTCGATGAAACCTTCGATCCCACCCTGGCCCCTGCCGCAGTCGTGGAACAGCTTGCGCTGCGCAAAGCCCGGGACGTAGCCACATCTATGAGCGCCGGTTCCTGCCTGGTTATCGGTGCCGACACCGTTGTTGCATTCAGGGACCGGATCCTGGAGAAACCCGGATCTGCTGACGAAGCTTTCGAGATGTTGCAGCAGCTGAGCGGAAATACGCACGAGGTGTTCACAGGCGTGGCTCTTGTAAAAACGGATGAAGGGAGTAACATAACCGAAATTCAAACGTTTGTTGAAGATACCGAGGTGGAATTCGGCACCCTGCAGGAGGCCGAAATCAAAGCCTACGTAAAAACGGGCAGCCCGATGGACAAGGCCGGCAGCTATGGAATTCAGGACAGCGGTGGGGCGTTGTTCGTGAAGAGCATTTGCGGCGACTACAATACGGTAGTTGGATTTCCGCTCTATTCTTTCTATCAACATATGAAGCATTTTGCTCCTGAAGTGATATCTCATACTCTCAAGGAAATGGCATCATGAACAAGATATTTACAGCCTTGATATGTATTCTGGCTATTATTCTTCTGACGGCCGCAGAACCTGCCGTAGCTCAAAACGATCGCCAGTACCATATTGCAAACCAGTTGCTGCAGCAGCAGAAATATGAGCAAGCTTTCCGGTTGTTCAATGAGTTGCATAAAAAAAATCCGGGTAACTACACGTTCCTGCAGAAAAGCACGGAATGCCTGGTGAATATGAAGCGGTATGATGAAGCGATTGCTATTACGGACGAAGCTGTCAATTCCAATCGCTACAACGGGCAGGCATCCGTACGTCTCGGGGAGATCTTCCATATCAGGGGCGATACCACAAGAGCCTACAAAATCTGGGAAAACACCCTGGACCGGCAGAACCGGTTCCAGACCTACCTGCAGGTTGCGCGCACAATGAGCGACCGGCGTGAATTTGAACGGGCCGTTACCGTGTATGAGCAGGCCCGCCGTAAATTTTCAAGTTCTACCCTGCTCTCCACCGAGCTGGCCAATACCTACATGCAGGCGGGACAGTATGAAAAGGCCGTACGGGAATTCCTGGTACTGGTACGGGAGGAACCGCAACGTATCGATTACGTTCAGCGCAGCCTGATCCGGTATGGTGATGAGTACCTGCACGATACCGCTATCCTGGAGATCGAAGAATTTCTGGGCGATCTCTCACTGGATCATCCCGCACACCGCCGGCTCCACCAACTCCATATCTGGCTGCTGCTTGAACGCAACCTCTACCGGCGTGCTGTGGCAACGGCTCGCGAATATGAGCAGCGAACAAGTGAAGTGACCTACAGCCTGCTCGGTCTTGGCAACAAGCTACTCTCGGAACGCAAATATGACCTCGCCGAGGAAACCTATCGCTATTATATCGACAACAATATTGTGCCAGCCAAATACCAGAGTATGGAGGAACTTTCCCGTGTTTACGTAGAATGGGCGGATTATCTTTCAGATTATAACCTGGCCTACGCACAGAGAAGAGACTCCCTTTACCAGCAGGCATTTGATGTGTTGAACCGGTTGCGTGAGGAGGCCCCCTACTACGACCAGATGGGCAAGGTGCTGCTGCGACAGGCCGAGCTGGCTATCGACTATCTGCACGATGTGGAACTGGCTTCCCGGTTTTTGAACATGCTCCGATCCCGCAGGAACAGCGCCAGTGAAGCTCAGCAGTTTTATGTTGAGGGCCGTATCAAACTGTATGAAGAGGACTACGCCCGGGCGCGCATTGCGTTCACCAAGAGCAACAAACAGGAAAAAATCGGGGCACTGGCCGAAAAAACACGGTATTACCTGGCCCTTACCGATTTTTATGCAGGGGATTATGAATACGCCAAAATTCAGCTTAATGCCCTCGAAAAGCAGACTACTTCGTATTACGCCAATGATGCCGTACAGCTGCGCATCTGGATCCAAAAAGGGCTGGGGGCAGACAGTACCGGATCTGTGATTGCGCCATTTGCAGAAGGCGTCGAACAGTTTAACCAGGGAAATGACCGGAAGGCAGTCAATGCGCTCTCGCCCATCATATCGGTACAGGCTTACCACCCCCTGATGGATGAAGCACTGCTTGAACTGAGCCGGCACATCACGCCCGATCTTACCTCTATCACCTATAGCGCAATCAACAACTACCTGGAACGCTGGGGACAAACCTCCGCACTACGCGAACGGCTGATGTGGGAACAAGCGCGTATTGCCGACCAGGTGGTTTCCAATGATCTGGAGCTGAATTTCCAGCAGGAGTCAGGAGGAAATAGAAATCTGGCCGAACAGTTTTTTGATCCCCAGTTTACAATGAGAGCCCTGCCCGGCACGGCTCAGCAGGTTCGGAAACTGTATGAAGATATCCTGCTCGAATTCCCCAGCGGTTTTTACGCATCCTTTGCACGTGAACGAATTCAAGAACTCAACAAACCCCAGATCTGATATGAAACGCTTTTCTCTTGCACTAATCGTCATGTTGGTAGCTTTGAGTTCAGTAGCTCAGGGTCAGCAAAAAATATTTATCCCGATGGATGCCTCCCAGAGCAACCACCTAAAAGCTTATGGCATCGTATTCAACTTCCTGAAAGAGGGCAATTCTGTTCAGTGGCTGCTTAATTACAAGGGGGGCAGTTTTTTGGCCCCCTATTCCGAGGCCCTGGTGCGTGAAACCCGGCTCAAAAACGTTAGTGCCCGCCCGATCAGTGCCGGTGAGGCTTCCGGAATCATCGGGGAAGTGGAGCAGCCGCAGTCAAATACTTCGGTGGTTCAGCTGGACAAGGCCCCTAAAATCGCCGTCTATACCCCAAAGCAGGCCCTTCCCTGGGATGATGCCGTAACCCTGGCACTGACCTACGCGGAGGTGGAATATGACAAGGTCTGGGATCCGGAGGTACTTAACGGCAAGCTATCGGAGTATGACTGGCTCCATATGCACCATGAGGATTTTACCGGACAATACGGCAAATTCTGGGTCACCTATCGCAATCATCCCTGGTATATTACACAGGTCAACCAGATGGAGGCGATGGCCGAGGAGATGGGATACAACAAGGTGAGCAACGAAAAAAAGGCAGTGGCACGGGAAATCAAGGAGTATGTCGGCAACGGCGGCTTCCTGTTCTCCATGTGTTCCGGCACCGATACCTTTGACATCGCCCTGGCAGCCGAAGATGTCGATATCGTTCCCACCCCATTTGATGGAGATCCTGCAGATCCCAATGCCCAACAGAAACTCGATTACTCCAAGACACTGGCGTTTACCGATTTCCAGATCAGCCTGGATCCAACCGAGTATGAACATGCCGACATCGATGTACCCGTACAGCTGAACCAGGTGGACCAGAAGCTTGATTTCTTTACCCTGTTCGAATTCTCCGCCAAATGGGATCCTGTTCCTACGATGCTGACACAGAATCACGTGAGCAGCATAAAAGGATTTTACGGGCAGACAACCGCGTTTCAGAAAGATAAAATCAAGGAATCAGTGGTCATTCTCGGAGAAAGCCCGGGACGCAACATGGTCAAGTATATACACGGGAACTACGGTCGCGGTACCTTTACGTTTTACGCCGGACACGACCCCGAGGATTACACCCACCGGGTTGACGACCCCCCCACCGACCTGAGCCTGCATCCCAACAGCCCGGGCTACCGCCTGATACTGAACAACATCCTGTTCCCGGCTGCAAAAAAGAAAAAACGGAAAACCTGACGTGATACCTGCCATCTCATTTAAATGAACTTCATAAGGCAAATACCGCCTGGGGCGGCACACGCGTGCTAAATTGAGTCATTTCCCCATATTTCACAATTTACAACATCTGAATCACCACCAAGAAACTGACATTCGAGCATGAAAAAGGCATCCAGCAAGTTCCGGGATCTCGTCGAGATTATCAGTATTCTGCGGAAAAAGTGTCCCTGGGATCGTAAACAAACTCACCAGTCGATCAAGGACAACCTGATCGAAGAGGCCTACGAGGCCGTCGACGCCATCGACAGGAACGATTTTGAAGAGCTGAAAAACGAGCTGGGCGACCTGCTTCTCCATGTGCTTTTTCACAGCGAAATGGCCTCAGAGACAGATCACTTTACCATTGAGGACGTAGTATTTGCGATCCAGGAGAAACTTATTCGGCGCCATCCCCATGTATTTGGGGATACCGTGGCTGATGATGAACACCAGGTTGCGGAAAACTGGGAGCGTATTAAGCTGGAAGAGGGCAAAGATTCCGTGCTCGACGGCATACCCGCCCACCTGCCCGCTTTAATCAAGGCCCAGCGGATGCAGGAAAAAGCCGCCAACGTGGGGTTTGACTGGCCGGAGTCTGACCAGGTGATCGGCAAAGTCAGGGAGGAATTGCAGGAACTGCGGGATGCTCTCGAAAACCGGGATCATGATGAGAGCCGCAAGGAGTTTGGCGACCTGCTGTTTTCCCTGGTTAACCTGGGACGTTTTTACGGGCTGAACGCCGAGGATTGCCTGCGGATTACCAACCGGAAATTTGACCGGCGTTTTCGATTCATTGAAAAAAGCCTGGAGAAGAAGGGAATTGATATACGAGAGGCCACACTCGAGGAGATGGATCTTCACTGGGAAGAGGCAAAGCTCGAGTGATCTGCTTTCACATATTCTTCAACTTTGTTCAATACATTGCAAACGATCATATCCGTATGCATGTTGAATAATGCTTATTGAAATCGGTTTGGCACCAGGTGCCACCTGAATTTTTTGCGCTGCCACATTATATTTGAGTCAAATTTGCAACCGAAAATAATTAAACCGGAGAACTGGAATGGCCGAGACTGTAAAAACAGACATTGATTTAAGTCAATATCCTCACATCAATAAAGGCCTGGATGGGATTGTCGCATTCAGTACCCACAAAAGTTTTATTGACGGACAGAAAGGGGAGCTGATCTATGACGGTTACAGCATCGAGACGCTGGCCGAAAATGCCACCTTTGAAGAGGTCTGTTTTTTATTGTGGCACGACCGATTGCCTGATCAGCAGGAACTTGATGATCTGAATCGCAAGATGCAGAACCAGCGGTCGCTGCCTGAACCGGTCATCAGATATATTCACAATACCTCTAACGAAGCCGAACCGATGTCAGTGCTTCGCACCGCTGTGTCCATGCTGGGCGATTTTCACGACCCGGGCGAAAAAAGCGGCAAAGAGGTCTGGATAGACAAGGCGATCACCATTGCAGCCAAAATGCCTACGGTCATTGCCGCTTTTGACCGGATACGAAACGGGAAGGACCCCGTCGATCCGCTGCCCGA
>JAWVZC010000218.1:0-7340 GCA_033722415.1 Balneolaceae bacterium
GAGGACCTCTGCCACACCGGCGCGCATAAAATCAATAATGCACTCGGACAGGTGCTGCTTGCGCAACGCATGAGCAAAAACCGGATTATTGCCGAGACCGGGGCCGGACAGCATGGGGTCGCCACCGCTACAGCTTGTGCCAAATTCGGGGTAGAATGTATCGTATATATGGGGTCTGAAGATATTGAGCGCCAAAAACTTAATGTGGAACGTATGAAACTTCTCGGAACTGAGGTTCGCGAGGTTACCAGCGGGTCGCAGACTCTGAAAGATGCCACTAATGAGGCGATACGAGACTGGGTTACCAATGTGGACGACACCTTTTATGTAATCGGTTCCGCGGTGGGACCGCATCCCTATCCCAAAATGGTTCGCAGCTTTCAGCGCGTGATCGGGGAGGAAACACGGGAACAGATTCTGAAGGCGGAAGGCAGACTTCCGGACTACCTCCTGGCCTGTGTGGGCGGCGGTTCCAATGCCATCGGGCTTTTTGCTCCTTTTGTTGAAGAGGAATCGATCAAGATGTACGGTATTGAAGCGGGTGGACTCGGGGCCGATACCGATCAGACAGCGGCTACTCTTACGATCGGCACCCCGGGAATTCTGCACGGCTCATTAAGCTACCTGCTGCACAACCAGGAGGGACAGGTACAGCTGGCGCACTCCATCAGCGCGGGACTCGACTACCCGGGAATCGGGCCGGAACACGCGTATCTTTTTGATTCCGGGCGGGTAACCTACAAGGCGATTTCCGACGATCGTGCCATGGAAGGCGTCAGGCTGCTCTCGGAGATGGAAGGCATAATTCCCGCGCTTGAAACCGCCCATGCCGTTGCCTTCCTGGATGACCTGATGCCGGAGACGACAAGTGACGAAATTGTCGTCCTGAACTGTTCCGGTCGCGGAGACAAGGATATGACCACAATTTCCAAAAACATGTAGTCCTGAACACAGGTAGCGATGAATTGACTGGTACCCCGGTGATTTCAGCTTATCCTGTGTCTGCTAACGAACGAATTAAAAGCGGATTCCCAATGATTGAAATCGAAGAACAAAACAGAGTCAAACAACTGTTCGAAACACATGATCCTGATTCCAAGATCATGAGCCTCTTTTTGACAGCGGGTTATCCCGACCTGGATTCCACGGTTGAACTGATCCTGGGATTCGAGAAGAACGGTGCTGAGCTGATCGAGCTGGGAATGCCCTACAGCGATCCCCTCGCCGACGGTCCCACCATACAGTACTCCAGCGAGGTTGCCATCGCAAACGGAATCACCATGGAAAAGATCTTCGGGATGGTCCGGGAGGTTCGTGAACAGTCCGATATTCCGATCATCTTGATGGGGTATATGAATCCGGTACTGCGGTACGGTGTGGAGAAATTTTGCAAAGAGGCCGAGGAGAGCGGTGTTGACGGGGTTATCATTCCCGATATACCTCCGGAAGAGTCCGCAATCATCCAGGATGCAGCCAACGGCAGCAATCTGGCCCTGGTGTACCTGGTTGCACCCAATACTTCTGACGAACGGATGCGAATGATCGACAGGAAATCGCAGGGCTTTGTGTACTGTGTTTCGGTTACGGGCGTTACAGGTGCTCGTGACGGGGAAGAGGTGGCGCAATCGGTGGCTCGATTTATCGATCGTGTGAATCACAACGTTACCCGTAATCCCAAGATGATCGGGTTCGGTATTCGGTCTCACGAGGATGCGGAACGGATTTCCGCAAAAGCCCAGGGTTTTATCGTGGGCAGTGCCCTTATCGATACTATACGTGAGCACTACCCGGAACAGGGATGGAAAGAAAAGGTGTTTGCTTTTGTTCACAGGTTGAAGTATGGTAATTCGTAATTGTTAATCTATTTTTGATGCCAGGATCCATGAAAAAAATCAGTTATCTGTTACTTGTACTGCTTCCGGCCGCATTTTTGATCTCCTGTGACGGGGATTACAGGCGGGAGGCGCAGGGTCAGTTCGGCAATGTTGTGGTGGTTATGGACTCGACGAAGATGGACAGTGAAACCGCCAATGCCATACGATCTACGTTTGGAGGCAAGATCGAGTATTTTCTGGGGTTTGAACCGCGGTTTGACCTGTCATTCCGGGACTTCGCCACAAATGAGGAGCTGGAAGAGATTAAATTCAACAAGAATATCATTATCGCTTCGCCAATCGACGCGGAAAGCAACGTGGGAAGCTTGGTCCGGGCCATGCTTGCCGATGATGTAGAGCAGTCGGTAAGGGCCGGTGACTCGTTCGCGTTTCCGCTGCAGAACAAGTGGTACCGCAACCAGTGGACGTTGATTCTCACCTCCAGCAGCGACTCGGCACTGGCTACCAAGATTCGCCGGGGGGAAGAGAACCTGGTCAACAGCCTGATCGACAAGGAACTTGCACGGTGGAAGGAAGAGATCTACGAGCGGGGTGAAAAGTACGCGATCGAGGATTCCCTGATGACAAACCATGGCTGGAAAATCCGGGTTCAGCACGACTACTATACCCACCTGGATACTTCCTACACCTCAAACAACGGGGAAACCAATTATTTTTATACCCTGCAGCGGCAGCTGCCGAACAACGACCGTCGGTTCTGGGCCTGGTGGAAAGAGGATGTGACCAACATCAATTATCTCGACCAGGACTGGATCAACGCCAAACGGGATTCGCTCTGGAAGAAATGGATTCGCGGCTCCCGCGACAGCTCGTACGTTACCACCGAATATCGCATATCGCCCCGTACCCGTTCGTTCCGGTACAGCGGGGACCTGGCATATGAAACCCTCGGCTGGTGGCGCATGACGGAGGATGCCATGGGCGGACCGTTTGTCAATCTAACCGTCTATGACGATGAAACGCAACGCCTGTTTATGATGGGCTTTGTTCAATTTGCCCCCAAGTACAGCAAACGCCGGTTTGTGCGCCAGTTCCGAGCCATGCTGCGTACCTTTGAAAGCGATTCAACCTGGAATCAACCCAATCTGGCTTCCAAGTAGGTGTCGGAACGAGTGAAAGAGTGGTCGTTCATTGATGAAGCGCTCGAAGAGCGGAAGCAACAGGATCGGCTGCGCAGCCTGCGGGCATTGCGCCCCGGCCGGAACAGCATCGAGGTAGAACGAGACGGCAGACAACTGGTCAATTTTTGTTCCAATGACTACCTGGGCCTGGCGGGTCACCCCGACCTGGCGCAAAAAGCTTCTACATATGCCGAACAATATGGAACCGGGGCAACGGCTTCCCGACTGGTAAGCGGAACCTACGATATCCATTTGCGGCTGGAACAGAAACTGGCCGATATCTATGGCCGCGAGGCTGCCCTGCTTTTTAACAGCGGGTTCCAGGCCAACAGTACGATCCTGCAGGCATTGACGACGCGCAACTCCCTGATCCTGGCGGACAAAAAATCACATAACAGCCTGCTCCAGGGATCGCTGCTGAGCAGAGCCGCCTTCCGCCGATTCCGTCACAACGATCTTGATCACTTGGAACAGCTGCTGGACAGGGCTTCCGGGCGGTCGCATGACCGGACGATCATTGTCACCGAAACGGTGTTCAGTATGGACGGGGACCGCAGTGACGTCAATCGCCTGGCCGAACTGGCAGAACGGTATGATGCATTCCTGTTTCTTGACGATGCGCATGCCATGGGGGTGTGGGGAGCGCACGGGCGCGGTCTTGCACATGCCCATGACCGGGTCGATCTTGTACTGGGTACGTTCGGGAAGGCATACGGGGTATTCGGGGCCTTTGTAGTCTGTTCGGGGAATGTGCGGGATTACCTGGTTAACTTCTGTCCCGGGTTTATCTATACCACGGCACTGCCGCCCCCCGTCATTGGAGCGCTTGATGCCGCTGCAGACCAGGTTGAGGCCATGGATGCCGAACGGGCGAACTATCACCGGAATATAGACGATCTTCGTGCCGAAATCGGCCGTCTCGGTTACGATACCGGCAGATCCACAACCCAGATTATCCCGGTCATAATCGGGGACGAGACCGAGACCCTGGAGCTTTCGCAATACCTGGAAGAGAACGGGCTGCTTGCCACTGCCATACGCCCGCCTACCGTACCTGAATCCCGCTCCCGAATCAGGCTGACGCTTTCGGCCGCCCATACCCAACAACACCTGGAAATTCTGCTGAAAGCGCTCCGGGGGTGGCATGGATAGCGATATACAACTGATGGCGTGGCACGGGTGGGGATTTGACCATACCTGCTGGAGATCGTGGGAGAACATTCTCCCTGATCATATCAGGATTTCGCTTTTCAATCGCGGGTATCGCGGGGAACAACGGGACATCACATTCACCGGCCGATCTGCACGAAACATCGTTTTTGCCCACTCCTTCGGTCTGCACCTGTGCCCCCCATCCCAGCTGGCCCGTGCCGATCTGGTTGTTATTTTTGGGGGTGTCCGGGGGATGCATCCGGAGGCGGCCCAGTTCAATCGCCGCTCCAAACTGGTGCTTGGGAACATGATTGAGGCGATGCGGGAGGACCCGGGTGCCGTTATCCGGAAATTTATGCAAAACTGTTACCGACCCGATCCGGCCCCCGAGATCGACATACAGAACTACCGATTCGAAAAGCTTCGCCACGACCTGCAGGTGTTAAACGAGTGCTCTCTTGAAGTGGAACCGTTAACGAAAGCAAAAAAAATTTGTATTCTTCACGGGTCATCGGACAAGATTGTACCGAAGGCCAAGGGAAGGGAGCTCTACAATTTGCTGAGCCGGCACTCTTCCTATTTCGAGGTCAAGGGGGCCGGCCATGCCCTGCCGTTTACCCATACGGAACAGTGCTGGGCATTTATCGAACCGGAATTGCGTTCAACAGGGACTGATTGAGATCATGAACAAGGTGAGCAGAAACTCGAGGAGCAGACAGGAAGCATGAAAGAATCAGTACGTCGAAATTTCGGTGAGGCTGCATCCTGCTACGATTCGCATGCCGACCTGCAGCGCAGTGTTGCGGACCGGTTGATCAACTCGCTGCGCCCCTGGATCGATATTATCCCCCCCGGTCCGATCCTGGAAGTCGGGTGCGGTACCGGGTTTGTCACCGAGGGGTTGATCGATCTGTTTCCGGGTCGTTCCCTTGAGATCACCGATATTGCGCCCGAAATGGTGGAAATATGCCGAAAAAAATTCGGGGGTCACCGGGATGCCAGCTTCCGTACGCTGGATGCCGAGCAGTTGGATGCCGATCCCAAAACCTACGCCATGACCGTAAATGGATTTGTAGCACAGTGGTTCGAGCATCCCGCTGTAACCATGGGCAGTATGCTGGAGGCGACCAAACCGGGGGGGCTGCTGCTGGGATCATTTCCAGGCAGCGAAAGTTTTCCCGAGTGGAAGGAGGCCTGCCGCGAACTGGGACTGCCCTACACCGGAAACCCTCTGCCGGACACCGAAGAGTTGGTGGTCAAGCTTTCGGGGGGACCGGTACAGGTCGATTATTACGAAGATACCGTCAAGCAGGAGTTTGCATCGGCCGCCGATTTTTTCAGTCACCTGAAGAAGGTAGGAGCCGGAACGCAGAGAACAGGGCGTCAACTGACGCCCAAAGAATTCCGCCTGCTGATGGATCACTGGGATAACAAAACGCAGGGCCCGGTGAAGGTAAGCTACCACGTGGTGTTTATCGCGGTAAAAAGGGATGATACCTAGTCGGCTTCTTACCGGTTCAATTCAGTCGAAATGTTCTTGGATACCATTTTTCTTTTACCGAACTACCCCAAAAATGTTGGTCACTTTTTTGCCGCAACCCAAACCTGAGGCTGATCAGTATTTCGATTCATAAAATAACATCATGCAAACGCGTTTATCGGTTATAAAAGTAGCCTGTATCTCATCCTGAACGTGTTTCAGGATCCCGCAAGGCCGCTGCCGTTGAGTTCAGCTCGCAACAAATCAACGCTCACTGCCACCGCGAGATCCCGGATCGGGGTCCGGGATGACGCAGAGGGCATTCCCTGGTTTGTTGCCATCTAATCTAACCACCAAACGCGTTCATGCAAATAATCCAATATATTATCATGTTCAGTGAATTTCTGGGATCTATCGGTGAATTCCCGGTCATTGAACTTCACCTGGCAGGATCATGAGATGCCGGAGAACAGGCGGGACTCTTGGAGGTTGCGATTCCAGATTAATAACTTCCACGGGCAAATATGTTGACGTAACCAGAAACGTAAAGAGGTTTAGCAGTGAAGCGATTTCCGACATCTTTTTTTGTTACGGGCACAGACACCGGGATCGGCAAAACGGTGGTCTCCGCAATGCTGGCTCAGGGTCTGGATGCCACCTACTGGAAGCCGGTGCAGTCGGGTCTGCAGGAGGAGACCGACACCGAATTCGTAAAACGCACGACCAACTTGCCGGCATCACGGTTTGTGGAGGAGGAGTATCGGCTGACCGAGCCCTTGTCGCCCCACGCCTCGGCGGCTATTGACGGTATTACCATCAGCATGGACCGTTTTTCTCTGCCCGACTACCAGACCCGGCACCTGGTGGTCGAAGGCGCAGGCGGGCTGATGGTGCCCCTGAACGACGAATACATGATTATCGACCTGATTAAATATTTGAACCTGCCGGTACTGCTTGTTTCCCGCAGCGAGCTGGGAACCCTCAATCACACCTTTCTCTCACTGGAGGCGTTGCGATCCCGTGGTATCGAAATTCTCGGTGTGGTCATGAACGGAACAAAAAACGACAGCAACCGCAGGGCTATCGAAAATTATGGCAATGTCAGTGTGCTGGCGGAACTGGAGCCACTGGAACGGGTTACATCGGAAACACTCAGGGCTGCCTTCAAACAGTTGTTCGATGAGCCTTGATGGTGACTGCGTCTGGCCTTTGTATTGAGATACCAGGCGACGACCAACTAACGTAAAATCTGGTGTTTACCATGCCGGGAATTCTGAATGTACCCAAGAAGACGATACAAACCGAACAATTGGTGATTCCCAAATAAATACGTTCATAACGTTATGCATGAAAATATTTGGTACCCGTTCACGATCATTCGAGATGCCCCGGAGCCGATAAAGGTGAAGCGGGGCGAAGGGCTGTGGCTGGAACTCGAGGACGGCCGCCGGATTATGGACTGCATTTCCAGCTGGTGGGTCAATATCCACGGGCATGCCCACCCAAAAATTGCTAATGCTATCCACGAGCAGGCACAATCGCTGGAACAGGTAATTTTCGCCAATTTTACACACGATCCGGCCGAGCGTGTAGCGGAACAGCTATCCGACCGGCTGCCCGGCGATCTCAATCGCGTATTTTATTCCGATGACGGGTCGACTGCGGTAGAGGTAGGCATGAAGATGGCGTGGC
>JAWVZC010000219.1:0-7327 GCA_033722415.1 Balneolaceae bacterium
TCGCAAACAGGTCCAGCTCCTTGCGCAAGCCCAGCAGGGCGGCTTCGGGGCGTTTGTCCTTCGGTTCATCATTCCACTGGTCCCCCCCGACAGCGCCCAGTAACACAGCGGGGACCTCTTTGCAGGCCTTGAGGGTTTCCTCGGTCAACGGGCGGCCATAGCGGTCGATACTGGCTCCGCCCACCGGGAAACTGCGTGTCTTCAGTTTGTACCCGTGGCGCTTGCATACCGCTTTCAGGATCTCGATCCCTTCCCTAGTTACTTCGGGACCGATTCCGTCACCGGGCAATACGACGATTTCTTTGGTTGCTGTCATGCGATCATCCCTTCCTTGCGTGCAAATTCAAATATTCCACCGGCTTCGACGATATCGGCGACGCTCCCCAGGGGACGTATGCCGTAAGTTTCGTTCTGGGTTAGGTTGCGAACCTCCCGCTTACCCGGGTCGATCTCCAGAATATCATGGGTTTCGACCGTTTTGCTGAGGTCGTCTATACTTTCATACGGGATTACAAATCCGCCGTCTACCGAGTTGCGGTAGAAGATGCGGGCATAGGTTGGGGCGATGATCGCCTTTACACCCGCAATTTTCAGAGAAGCGGGGGCGTGTTCACGCGAAGACCCGCAGCCGAAATTGTGCCCTCCGACGATAATGTCAAATTCACTTTCAAACTTGTCTTCCTCCACGAGGGGAATATTTCCTTGCGGGAGCCCGGATTCCGCATCGGGAACACCGGAGAGGGCATACCGCCCGTAAAATTTCCGTTCTTCCGGGTCGTCAAGACTGTATACCAGGTGTTCCGCCGGTATAATCTGGTCTGTGTCGATATTTTTACCGAGCACAAACGCCTTACCTTTTATCGTATCTGATTCTGCCATTAATGAGTTGTATTCGCTTTTGATAATTTCGTTTTGCGTTACTGAATCCACAGGTCCTTTCGGCACTGCATATTCTGTTATTGGCATACCCGACATCGTGTTCAATTCAGCGATACCAAATAACCGCCACCCAACAAGCAGTAACTAATTGATAAATGCTCGCGGATCGGTGATCGTACCTGTGATGGCCGATGCCGCAACCGTGTAGGGAGAAGCAAGATAAACCTGCGCCTGCTTCGATCCCATCCGTCCCGGGTAGTTCCGGTTGGTCGTTGAAATACACCGCTCATCATTATTGAGGCGCCCGAACGTATCGGACGGTCCGCCGAGGCATGCCGCGCATGATGCATTACCGATATGGCATCCCGCCTCAACGAAGATCTCGTGCAGTGTTTTGCCGTTAACCTTTTCCTTCTTGAGTCCATCCTTGATTTCGGTAGTCGCGGGCACGATGAACGTTTCCAGCTTCAGCTCCTGCCCGTCAATGATTTTGGCAGCCGCAACAAAGTCAGACAGCTTTCCGCCGGTGCACGACCCGATATAGGCGCGATCCAGTTCGGTGCCCTCCAGCTCCTCTGCCGTCGCCTTGTTGTCCGGGCTGTGCGGTTTGGCCACCATCGGTACGAGATCCTCCAGCTTGTAGGTATATTCGCTGTGGTAGGTGGCGTCTTCATCGCTGTATACCGGTTCAAACGGTTTGTCAGTCCGCTCCTTGACGTAGGCCTCGGTCTTTTCATCCGGTTCCACAACGCCGTTCTTACCGCCCGCCTCGATCACCATGTTGGTGAGCGTCATGCGATCTTCCATGGTCATCGCGCTAATGCCTTCTCCGGCAAATTCCATGGTGCGGTAGGTGGCACCATCCACCCCGATATCGCCGATAATCTGCAGGATGATATCCTTGGCCATTAGGTAGTCGGGCATTTTGTTTCCTTCAAAAACAAAGCGCATCGTTTCCGGCACTTTGACCCAGAGCTTGCCGGTGCCCATGATAAAGGCCGCGTCCGTATTGCCGATACCGGTGGCAAACTGCCCGAAGGCGCCGGCCGTACAGGTGTGGGAATCGGTCCCGAACAGAACCTCGCCCGGCCGGGTAAAGCCCTCCTCGGGAAGCGCGATATGGCAAACTCCTTTATAATTATCAGAACCTACATCATAGTAATACGGCAGGTCCTGATCGGCTGCAAAAGCCCGAAGAATATCGACATTGCGATTGGCATACTTGTCTTCGGTAAAGATGTAGTGATCTGGAATGATCACCAGTTTCTCCTTGTCCCACACGCGGGCATCTTCCCCGAACTCTTTTCTGAAGATGGAGATGGAGGGCGGCCCGCAGACGTCGTGGGTCATCAGTACGTCCACGTCAACCCAGACGCTTTCCCCGGGTTCCACCGTAGAGGCGCCGCTGTGATTCGCTAATATCTTTTCTGTAAGGGTCATTCCCATGGTAATTCGAACTCTGTATGTTTAGCAGTTAGGATTAGTGATTGGGATGGTATGTCAGGGGGATTCAGTCCCGGGTAATGGTGGTATCACCGGAAACTTTTTTGTGATTCAGTGTTTCGTCGACCAGCATCAGCAGATCGTTGTCTGTGACGACCTTCTTCTGGTCGGCCAGGCGCGTCACCTTGGTATAGATGCGATCCAGCTCCTCTTTGACCAGCGAGTACCCGAGATCTTCCAGCTTCTTGTTGAGGGCAAACCGGCCGGAGTGTTTGCCGAGCACAATCCTGTTGCCGGTGAGCCCGACCGATTTCGGGGTCATGATCTCGTAGGTCATCGGGTTGTTCAGCACCCCGTGCTGGTGGATGCCGGCTTCATGCGCGAAGGCATTTTCGCCGACGATCGCCTTGTTCGGCTGCACCGGGTTGCCGGTGATTTTGGTCAGCAGCTGGCTGGCCGGGTAGAGCTCCTCGGTGACGATATTGGTCATTTTGCCGATGTTGTTGTGGCGTGTCGACATCGCCATGACAATCTCCTCGAGCGAGGCGTTGCCCGCCCGTTCTCCAATGCCGTTGATGGTACACTCGATCTGCTGGGCACCATTCTGAATCGCCACCAGCGAATTAGCCACGGCCAGGCCCAGATCATTGTGACAGTGCACGCTGATGGTGGCCCGGTCGATATTCGGCACATGCTCTTTAATGCCCTTGATCAGCTCGCCATACTCCCAGGGCAGGGCATATCCCACCGTATCCGGAACGTTGATGACGCTGGCTCCCGCATCGATGACGGCCTCAAAAATTTCGTAGAGGAATTCCGGATCGCTGCGTGAGGCGTCCTCGGCTGAAAATTCCACTTCATCGCAGTGTGAATGGGCAAACTCCACGGCATTCACGGCCGATTCCAGCACCTCTTCGCGCGACTTTTTCAGCTTGTACTTCATATGAATATCGCTGGTGGCGATGAAGGTGTGAATGCGCGGTTTTTCCGCAAATTCGAGTGCAGAAGCGGCACGTTCGATATCGCCTTTCTTGGTCCTGCAGAGCGCGGCAACCGTGCTGTGCTTGATTTTTTTGCCGATCTCGCGAACAGTTTCATAGTCACCGTCGGAGGCAATAGGAAAACCGGCCTCGATAACATCGGCCTGTAGACGTTCGAGCTGGAGGGCAAGCTTTAACTTTTCTTCCTGGTTCATGCTGAATCCAGGGGATTGTTCTCCGTCTCGAAGCGTCGTATCGAAAATTTGAATTTGGTTTTCCATGATTCTGTAATCTGTTCTTGTAGGTATTGTTAAATCTCGATTGTATAGTTGTGTTGCTTAGGTGCACCGTGGTGCAGGGATATTGCAGCCGCCAGACTGCATAGGTTTTGTTGTTCCATTGCGTTAGCTTGCCTTGTTTTTTTGAGTATCCAGCAGTTCCTGGTTCTGTTTTGACAGGTAATAGCTGAAGCTGTCGGACAGCGCCTGCCAGCTTGCTTCGATGATATTTTCCGACACACCTACGGTACCCCAGGAGTTGCCGGTTTCACCGGAGTCAATCAGCACCCGTACCCGGGCGCCGGTACCATCTTTTTCGTTCAGCACCCGAACCTTGTAGTCCTGCAGGTGCATATCGTCGATTTCCGGGAAAAACTTGTGCAGGGCCTTGCGCATGGCACCGTCAAGCGCATGAACGGGCCCGTTGCCTTCTGCAGCGCAGTGCTCAATCTGGTCACCAACCCGCAGGCGGATGGTGGCCTCGGACCGCGCTTCACCGCTGACATTTTTTTCCACGATCACGCGAAGCCCCTCCAGGGAGAAGTACTCTTCCCACGGTTCCGTCATTTTCTTCACAAGCAGTTCGAAAGAGGCTTCGGCTGCCTCGAACTGGAATCCCTCGTTTTCGAGCTGTTTCAATTTCTCGACAATCTGGGGAACATCATCGCCGTACTGTTCGAGCTCCATGCCCAGCTCGTCGGCCTTGTATTTGATGTTGCTTTTGCCGGAGAGGTCAGAGACCAATACCCGCCGGCGATTGCCCACTTTTTCAGGGGCAACGTGCTCGTAGGTCTGTTCATTCTTCATCACGGCGTTTACGTGGATGCCGCCCTTGTGCGCAAAGGCACTGCGGCCCACGTAGGGCTGACGTATGTCGGGACTGACATTGGCCAGTTCGCTGACAAAGCGGGAGAGCGAGGAAAGCTGCTCCATCTTCTCGTCCGGGATGCAGTGATACCCCTGCTTTAATTGCAGGTTGGGCACTACCGAACAGAGGTTGGCATTGCCGCATCGCTCGCCGTACCCGTTGATGGTGCCCTGCACATGCCGGCAGCCGGCATCTACGGCAGCAAGCGTGTTGGCCACGGCCAGTTCAGAATCGTTATGGGCGTGGATGCCCAGTTTCGCATTGGTGTTTGTGCTGACTTCCGAAATGATCTGGCTTATTTCGTGGGTGAGGGTTCCCCCGTTCGTGTCGCACATCACCAGTACGTCGGCACCGGCCTCTTCGGCGGCTTTCAACGTTTGAAGCGTATATTCCGGGTCATCTTTGTAGCCGTCAAAAAAGTGCTCGGCGTCATAGATAACCTCCTTACCGTGGTTTTTAAGAAAAGCCACGGAGTCAGAGATTATCTCGAGGTTATCCTGCGGGGATATCTTAAGAGCCTTTTCGACGTGCAGCAGCCAGCTTTTGCCAAAGATCGAGACCGCCGGGGTTTCGGCTTGCACGAGGGCGCAAAGGTTTGCATCCTCCTCGGCCGGGTTACCGGCTCGGCAGGTGCTGCCGAACGCCACGATCCGGGCATTGCCAAAGGAGCGATGTTTGGCCAGTTCAAAAAACTCCATGTCTTTCGGGTTGGAGCCGGGCCATCCTCCTTCGATATAGTCAAATCCAAATTCGTCGAGCTTATGGGCCACACGAATTTTGTCTTCGGCGGAAAAGGCAATCTTTTCACCTTGTGTTCCGTCGCGAAGGGTCGTGTCAAAAATTTGGATATCGGTTGCTGTCATGTCCTCAATTGGTTAGTGTCTGAAAAACTATTCTGCCGCTTCCTCGCTGCCGATCCAGTTCATCATGGAGCGGAGATCCTTACCCACTTTTTCAATCTTGTGGTCGCCGAGCTGCGACCGGAGCTTGGTCAGCTTGGGCAGCCCTTTTTTGTTTTCCTTGATCCACTCTTTGGCAAAAGAACCGTCTTGCACATCCTTCAGCATCTTTTCCATGCGTTTTTTGGTTTTCTTGTTGATCACATCGGTCCCGCGGGTCAGTCCGCCGTACTCGGCCGTGTCACTCACCGAGTAATACATCCCCTCGATTCCTCCCTCATACATCAGGTCGACGATCAGCTTGAGTTCGTGCAGGCATTCGAAATAGGCGATTTCGGGCTGATAGCCCGCTTCCACCAGCACTTCAAATCCTTTTTTAACCAGCTCGGACGTGCCGCCGCAGAGCACAGCCTGTTCACCGAAAAGGTCGGTTTCAGTCTCCTCTTTGAACGTGGTTTCGATCACGCCTGCACGCGTTCCGCCGAGTCCTTTGGCATAAGCAAGTGCCGTATCCTTGGCATCGCCGGTATAATCCTGGTAGACCGCTACAAGACAGGGGACACCGGATCCCTGTTCGTACACCCGGCGCACAAGATGTCCGGGGCTTTTGGGGGCCACCATAAAGACGTCGATGTTCTCTTCCGGTTCAATCTGTTCAAAGTGGATGTTGAACCCGTGGGCGAATGCCAGGGTATTCCCTTCTTCAAGATTTGGTTTGACATGTTCCTGGTAAAAATCGGCCTGATACTGGTCGGGAATCAATATCATAACGATGTCGCCGGCTTTGGCGGCATCGGAGGGATTCAACACTCTGAGGCCCGCTTTTTCAGCCTGCTCACGGGAAGAGCTCCCCTCCCGGAGCCCGACTACTACATCAACCCCGCTTTCCTTTAGGTTAAGGGCGTGGGCATGTCCCTGGCTCCCGTATCCCATGACGGCTACGGTTTTATCCGCCAGAAACTGCAGGTCGGCATCATCGTTATAATAGGTCTTCGCTTTCATTAAATAATTTTCTGCTTTTAAGTTAATGTTGCATTAATACCGGATCTTAAACGGTTCCGCTATATTCTCTTTTAAGGGCTACCGTACCGGTACGGGCCACTTCTGAAATTCCAAAAGGTTCCATCATGCCGATAAAGGCATCCACTTTGTCGCGATTTCCGGTCACCTCAATCGACAATTTTTCCGGGCTGATATCGATCACCTTGGCACGGAACACCTGGGCCACCTGCATTACTTCGGTGCGGCTTGAAGCGGTAGCCGAAACCTTTACCAGTGCCAGCTCCCGCTCAACAAAGTGTTCGTAGGTCAGGTCGGTGACCTTGACGACATCGATAATTTTATTGAGCTGCTTGGTGATCTGCTCAATGATATGCTCGTCACCGTGGGTGGTGATCGTTATGCGCGCCAGGCCCGACTCCTGTCCGGGGCCAAAACTCACACTGTCGATCACAAAACCCTTGCCGCTGAAAATCCCGATGATGCGGGACAACGCGTTCAGGTTGTAGTCAACCAGCACAGAGAGCGTGTGTCTGTTGGCGGTTTTCTTGTCGCCGTTTTGTGTTGATATCATACTTCTTCGTCTCCTTCAACCATTTCATCGAGTGCCGCCCCGGCCGGAACCATGGGATAGCAGTTTTCGTGCTCTTCAACCACAAAGTCCATGACAACGGGTCCGTCGTTTATAGTCATCGCTTTTTCCAGCACTTCGGTCATCGCTTTCGGAGTTGTGGCCCGGAAAGCAGTGGCCCCGTAGCTTTCAGCGAGTTTTACGAAATCGGGATTGCCTTTCTTAAGTATGGAGTGGCTGTAGCGTTTCTTGTAAAAGAGTTCCTGCCACTGCCGCACCATACCGAGGCAGTTGTTATTCATAATCGCAATTTTGAGGGGGACATTGTATTCAACCGCGGTAGCCAGCTCGTAGGCGGTCATCTGGAATCCGCCGTCGCCGGTGATACAGACAACCGGCCGGTCGGGACA
>JAWVZC010000220.1:0-7243 GCA_033722415.1 Balneolaceae bacterium
AACGACTTTCCTGCTGCTGAGCAGCTTCTCGGCAAGTGCATCTGCCATCGGGAATGTCCTGGTCAAAAGCCTTTCCGGCTACCTGGTGGCTTTTACGGCTGCCATCATCGTCTGGCTGGTGCTGACACGCACGTTCAACAGATATTTTACCGGTAAACCGCATCCCGTCTGGCAGGTGCTGCAGTGGATCACCAGCGGTTCGTTATGGTCGGTCTGGATCATGCAGGATGCGGCCAATATCGCGGTATATCTGCCCCGTTCCATGAATATTTACGAGTTTCTCGGGTTTGCTCTTTATATCTTTTTCGGGCTGGGGCTGCTTTTTTACATGCGGGGAGACCGCATCCAGCGGGTGGTAAACGAAAAAGCAGACGTTTAGGATGTACGCTCGGCCACGGTTATCGATTTCATCTACGCGATAATCCTCTACTATTTCAAAATACAGAGCAACATACCGATGAGTACCACGTGGGTATTTATCGGGCTGCTTGCGGGCCGAGAGATTGCCATGAGCCTGCGGGATGCCGGGGGCAAGGGCAAACCGCTGCGGCACAGCCTGAAACTGATCGGCCGGGATGCGGGGTATGCCATTATCGGGTAGGTCGTATCCATTATTCTGGCAGTTTCGATCAACGAGGAGGTAAAGAACGAGATTTGGCATTATTTTTTCGGATGAGGCCCCGCAATTTGCAGCCAACATAGACCTAACACCGATTATGCGGAACTGAACGCATTTTTTGTTGCATTTATGGTAAATAAAACGTTGATTTTACCATCTAAATGCAGGAACTCATGTTAAATGAGGTCTATACCCCGGACCCGGAGTTATTTTTGACATGAACTAACGAATAATGCTATGGACGCCAATGTTCTGGTATTGAATCAAGATTATCAGCCGCTGAGTGTCTGCTCTGTGGAGCGTTCGGTCAAGCTGCTATTCATGGACAAGGCAGAGATGGTTCATGATTACCCGGATCGCACCATCCGCACGGTATCCGAGGAGTATTCCTATCCCTCCGTAATACGCCTGCGCCGCTATATCAATCTGCCGTATAACAAGATCGTATTGTCGCGCCGCAATATTATGAAGCGCGATCGCAACAAGTGTCAATACTGCGGTGCGGGAAAAAATCTTACGATCGATCACGTGATGCCCAAAAGCCGGGGTGGAAGAGATACCTGGGAGAACCTGGTAACCGCCTGTGACGAATGCAACGTCCGGAAGGGCAACCGCACGCCGGAAGAAGCCGGCATGCCCCTTAAGAAAAAACCATTTCGACCCGTTCACATTACGTTTTTGCAGTCTATCCTGGGCGGGGTTCAGGAGGACTGGAAGCCATATCTCTACATGTAATCGATCAGCTGATTCCTCGTTTCAGGCCGGGCCTGGACAAAGCAGACCTCTCCGCAAAGACGACCTTATGCCGGTGTCACAGTGGATCCAGAGTATGCATGTGATCCCGCATAACTGTCAGGATCGGGCATTCGCTATCAGCCCGAATAGTGCTACGTTATTCTTCCCGGCGCAATGGTGGGGACGCCTTGCATACAAACCAATTTCCTGGCAAGAAAACCGGGTTACTAAGTGAAGTTCCGGACGTGACAGGTGAAAGATGCCACATTGATATGTTGTGACCCGACGGAAACGCTGCGGTGACTCGCCTTGCCCAAATCCGGAGGGAAAACTACAATTTAGCAGGGCCCTTTTCGTTGTTGGTATTCGGGCTCCGGGGCGACTTCACACGATTTACATAAAAAACGGTTATCTTTCGAGTTTAGAAACGCGCATAAAAGAACAAGTAATTCACATTCATGGCATCCAAAGGACGAGTATTAGTGGCAATGAGCGGCGGGGTCGACTCCTCCGTGACAGCTGTGATGCTTAAAGAGCAGGGATACGATGTAATCGGTATAACAATGAAAACGTGGGATTACTCCCGCGTGGGTGGTAAAACCGACAAGGAAACGGGCTGCTGTACGCTTGAATCGATGAATGACGCCCGCCAGATCGCCGTTAACCATGGATTCAAGCATTTTATCGTGGATATTCGCGATGAGTTTGGCGACTGGGTCATTGACCGGTTTGTTGATGATTACATGGGCGGGCGAACACCGAATCCCTGCGTACTCTGTAACACCCATATCAAATGGGCGGCCCTGCTGCGCCGGGCCGACAACCTGGGGTGCGATTATATAGCCACTGGACACTACGCCAACGTACGCGAAGAAAATGGTCGCTACGTCATATCGCGCGGGAAAGATTCGCGAAAAGACCAGTCATACGCCCTTTGGGGTGTAGCGCAGGAGCACCTGGAGCGCACCATTTTTCCCCTTGGCAATTATGAAAAAACGGAGATACGCAACATGGCCGAGGAGTTCGGTCTTACCAAGGTTGCCGACAAGCCCGATTCGTACGAAATCTGTTTCATCCCGGATGACGATTATCACCGGTTCCTTAGGGATCGTGTCGATGATCTTGATGAAAAAATAGGACCAGGCACCATCGTAGACCAGGATGGAAACGAGGTGGGCCGGCACAAGGGCTATCCTTTTTATACCATCGGCCAGCGAAGAGGGCTGGACATCGCCATGGGCTATCCCGTCTACGTGACCGATATCAACGCCGAAGAAAACATCATTACGATCGGCCGGAAAGAAGAACTCATCAGTACCACCTGCCGGGCTGGAGAGATGAACCTTGTGAAATATGATCGGATTCCCGAAGGCGGCATGGAGGTTACGGCAGCCATCCGATATAATGATGACGGTGCCGTCGGGCACCTGCGGCAGGTGAATGAACAGGAAATGGAGGTCCATTTTCCGGCCGGACGGGAAGCGATAACCCCCGGTCAGGCCGTGGTCTGTTATGAGGGCGATGACGTGGTTGCGGGTGGCTGGATCCGTAAAGTGAATGTGGATGCCGATCTCCTGCAACACGCCTAATGCAATGTCGTTACCGGCAACACGGTATACAGCATAATAGTTATCAGTCTGCCGTTAGCCTGCAGTTACCACCTTGCCCGTATACTCTCTGTGAACATACTTAGGCTGGGTACTTTCTGTTGGTGACACAAGAAATGGCCGGAGATTCCGGCTGATTCTGCCGGTGCGGTGCACCTCCCAGGATTACGCATTTTTTTGTGAAGTACCAAAACGCTGAAACACCACGTTAAAAAACTGGTATAACCGGGAGTAACTTTTGTAAATTACCCGTTCATTCTGAATTAAAGGATAGTGACATGGTTCAAAAGTCAGGAATATTTACAGCCATGGTATGTTTGTTTTTGGTGATGAACATGCCCGCGTCAGCACAATTCGAGGGGAAAATTGTATTTGACACCTACGATGTAGCCAACGATGGCTCCCAACAGCGAAGTGACCGGTTTTCACTGTATTTGACAAGCGACCGGATTCTGCTGGAGGGAAGCAACCAGTACAATTTTGTTGGTTCCATCCAAACAGAGGGAGTGCTGATCAGGCTCGATTTTGAAGATTTTGTGATTCTGACGGGCGAGCAGTCGGCACTTAACATTTCGAAGCAGGATATCGATGCCATGATGAATATGTTCGGCAACGGTAATTCCACGAATGGAAGCCGTGGCACAGATCGCGAGGTTAATTATGAAAAAACGGGTGAAACCCTGGTGGTGAAAGGGTATACCTGTGAAAAATTTATATTCACCGACCAGGAGGAACCCAATGATCATGCCGAGGTTTGGATGACGAACGACATCAGCATCAACTGGGGAATGCTCGCCGAACCGTGGGGCAACCAGGATTTGAACATGATCGGCGATCAGCTCTCTTTTGACCTGATCTTCAGGGAGGGATACTTCCCGTTACGGATGGAGGGTTACAAATCGGGTACCCTGCGCCAGGTGACGGAGGTTTCGGAGATTGAAGAATCTGACGTTGCCAAAGCGATGGTTCAGGTGCCCCAGGGTGTCAAGGTGCTCAGCTTCCAGGATTATCTCTTTAACAAGATGAGCGACCAGTAGGACGCCGTCTAATTTTCGGTATTTCCCATTAAATACATATCACCGGTTGGTTTGGGCATGCCGCCTTCGGGCTCCAGGGTTACGGCAAAGGCACTGGTTGACTGTGTATCCGCGGAATCCATCTGTTCAATTTTGAAGAAGGCGTCACGCCGGGGATCGTTCACCGCGAACAGACCGGCACTGACCGGCTCGTTATTTTTGATAATCCACAGCTGGTACTCTTTGCCGGCCGGAACGGGCGGCAGATTGGAGACCTGGAGTAACGCCCGCTGCTGCCCGGCATCCCAGATGATTTTTCCATACCCCCGGGGATTGGCCTCCATGCCCCTCATCAATACCATGTCCACCTCACGGGATTCAAGAATCTCCAGCAGTTCACTTTTTCGGTCGATCTCCTGTTTCAGCTCCGTAATAATTTGGTCCCGTTGTTCCAGCTGCTCACTGCGCTGCTGGAGTTTGCTGCTGAGGTTGAAAGCGTAAAAAACAAGGCTCAGCGTTACGAGAAGGAGAGCGAAAGAAGCGGCAATTGCAAACGTTTTGGTGTCGTAGCCGGGTCCCCCTGTTCCGGGCTCCTCCTGTGGTTGTTCCCGGTGCTCGGCGATCTCTTCATTGATCACGTCCATCAGGCGAGCCTTTACTTCGGCGGGGGGATCCTCGCGGTCGGTGGTAAACGCCAGGTTGCCGGCTGTCGATCGCATCGTTCGGTAGAGCTGTTCCTGCTCTTCATCGGCATCTTCCAGCATCTGCTCGAATTCGGAACGCTCTTGTGGCTCCAGTGCATTCAGCACGTAAGCGGAACAGAGTTCCTCAAACCGGGTTTGTTGGGTGTTGTCATCAGCCATCAGTAGTAATGTAGTCTTCTAACAAGGTTTTCAGTTTGATCATACCCTGCCGGGTGCGGGTTTTAACGGTACCCAGCGGGATGTCCAGATGTTCGGCTATTTCGGACTGAGTCATTCCCCCGTAATACGCCACTTTTATCACTTCGCGCTGTTTCTCGGGAATCTGTTCCAGCGCCTGCTGTACCAGTTCGGCACGATCTGAAATTATGGTGGTCTCCAACGGGTCATACTGGTCGCCCTGCAGAGAAAATCCAGGCTTATTTACGGTTGTTGCGGTTTTCTGCTGCGTTTTATATCCCTTTGACCGCAATCGGTCGATAGCCCTGTTGCGGGTCAGGGTCACTATCCAGCTGTATACATTTCCCCGCTCCCCGTCGAATGTGTGAGCCTTTTCCCAGATGTTCATAAATACTTCCTGCAGCAGGTCTTCCGCCTCCTCGCGATTGTTAACGATCGATATGATCATGCCGAAAAGAAGCGATTTGTACAGGTCGTACAGTGCCTCGAGGGCAGTGGTGTCCCCTGCCTTTATTCGTTTGATAAGGGCACGTTCGTCACGTGATTTCGAATGAGTGGCGGATGCCAAGGCGATAATTATACTGAATATACTCACGTTTGAGATCCCGGTAATGATATACGGATAGTTCGGGAGGTCGGATTTATTCCAAGAAAAGAAATTTGACCTCTACAAAAAAATAATTTAGTGTTTGGCTCATCAACGCAAATTAAACTACCCGAACGTGCCCTGGTTACTTAAAATGACGCTGCTTGCCGCAGTTATCAAGGCTGCCGTCGACCTTTATCTGGGTTGGCGCCTGGTTTCTGCTGCCGATCTTTTGCATCCCGCTTCCGGCACCCTCTCATTCTGGCTGATTATACTGGCCCTGCTGCTGTTTTACCTGTTCCCCGCCGCCGGGTTTACCCAGTATCTGCTGGGCGGCAACGTTAACATACTGACATACCCGAAATGGATGATCTACCTCTTCTGGTTCGGGTTCGCGTTCTCGTTCCAGGTGCTGGTTTGGATTGTGGGGGCAGACCTGGTTAAGCTTACCCTCAATGCCAACGGTATTAATGCACCGTTTGTAGACCGGGCTTACGGTTTGCTAGTATTCGGGTGCACCTTTCTGGTCCTGCTTTATTCGGCCTACAAGGTATATGCCGACACATTACACATTGAAACCGATCAATTCGTCTACCAGGCGGAGGGATTACCGGAGGAGCTGGAGAATTTCAGAATTGCCCATATTACCGACATCCAGGCCGACCGGTATACCGGGGCCGAACAGGTGGCCGAATACGTGAGGAAAACCAACGAGCAGTCGCCCGACCTGGTTGTAATAACTGGAGACCTGATCTCCTACGGAACGGATTACGTTACGATGGCGGCAGAAGCGCTGGCGGACCTGGAGGCACCGTACGGGGTCTATTTTGTGGTGGGAGATCACGATTACTGGGCAGGAACAGACCATATTACCGGCCCGTTGCGCAGCCTCGGACTCAACATCCTGGAGGCCCGGAAACAGAACATCCGGGTGGGGAACAGCCGAATCGCGCTTTCCGGCCACACCAACGTATACAGCCGAACCGCTCCGCTCGAAGAGATCAGATCGGTAACGCAGGACCCGGCGGTCGGCAAGGCGGATGTCAGGATCATGCTCTCTCACCAGGTGTCGGATGCCATCATTGCGGCCTGCCGGGAGCAGCAGTACCACCTGCTGCTGGCGGGGCACACCCATGGAGGGCAGATACGCGTGCCGCTGTTCGTCACCAAATTTTCGGCTCCCGACTTTGAGACGGGGTATGTTCAGGGAAGATACCGCCGCGATCAGCTGCTTGTCAACGTCAATAACGGGCTTGGGTTCACCTTGGCCCCGGTGCGGTATAATGCCCCACCGAACATCTCCGTAATCGATCTGGTGGGAGCCGAATAGAGCTAACTTCCTGGACGATACCCGGTTATGCTAGGTGCCGTGAATCAATTTCATCATTGCTTCTGGCTCGTGCACCGGTTGCTCACAACTGTAGTTGCGGCAAACGTAAGCGGTGGGGCGATCATCCTGCATCGTTTGCCGGGAGGTGTAGGGCGCCAGCCGGCGTATCGCCTGATCTTCTGGGTCGTTCAGGACAACTACCTTGTTAAAAATAAATTGGGAATTGAGAACTTCCAGCAGATCAACTGTCCCGGGATCCTCTTTGTGGCCGGCAATTACGATCTCGCAGGTGTCTTCCAGTCCAAAGGCCGTACCCTGCAGCATCTGCCCGAACCCGGTTGGGGCACGTTCAATCTGTTCGGCAAAAAGTTTCATAATCTGTTCAGCTTTATTTTCCAGGTCCGGGCTGGCGGTAATGCGCCCGAGCCGCAGCAGGTTCATTACAGCAACAGAGTTGCCC
Organism: Balneolaceae bacterium; assembly: GCA_033722415.1. Taxonomy (GTDB): domain Bacteria; phylum Bacteroidota; class Rhodothermia; order Balneolales; family Balneolaceae; genus JAMQKA01. Next base: position 7,235 of record JAWVZC010000220.1, read on the forward strand.
GATGGGAGC
>JAWVZC010000221.1:0-7233 GCA_033722415.1 Balneolaceae bacterium
CATCGCAGGCAGGGCGAGGGAACCGCGGGAAGCGATGCGAACTTCAATTACCCCGATCCTGAAAATCTCACCGGATCCGACTTTGACCTGCCCAGCCGAAACCGGTCGGTATTTGTGGAAAATATTTTCAACATAACCCCGAAGTTCAGCATTACTCCCGGTGTGCGTTTTGAGTATATTCGGACCGAGGCCGATGGGTATTACCGTACCATCGTAAAAGATCTTGCGGGCAATATCCTGGTTGATGATCGGATCGAGGAGCAGCGCGAGCGGGAGCGATCCTTTGTTTTTTACGGCGTGGGCGCCAGCTACAACCACAGCAGCAGCCTGGAACTGTATGCAAACTATTCCCAGAATTACCGGGCCATTAATTTCAACGACATCCGGGTGAATATCGGAAGTCTCGAGGTGGACCCGGATATTCGGGATGAGCGGGGATTTAACCTGGATCTGGGGATCAGGGGTAACAGGGATACGTATTTCAATTACGACCTGAGCCTGTTTCACCTGTCATACCGGGACCGGATCGGTACCGTCCTTAAGACCGAACCGAATCCCAAATTCAACGGGCTGGTCGACCGTACATTTCGGTACCGTACCAATGTGGCAGATGCCAGGATTTTCGGACTTGAGACCTTTGCCGAGGTGAACCTGTACCGCTTGCTGGCCGGGCAATCCCGTTCGACCAGGCTTTCCATCTTCACAAACCTGGCCCTGATCTCTTCGGAGTATGTGAACTCCGATATCAGCGGTATCGAGGGCAATGAGGTTGAACTGGTGCCAAAGGTGAATTTCAAGACCGGTCTGACATACAGCAATCGCGGGTTCGAGGCTTCCTGGCAATTTTCCTACGTCGGGGAACACTATTCCGATGCCACGAATGCCAGGCGAACGCCCACCGCCATCGAAGGGATCATTCCCGCCTACCATGTGATGGATCTCTCCGCCGAATACAGTTACAGGCGATACCGGATCGAGGCCGGTGTCAACAACCTGACCGATCATCACTACTTCACCCGCAGGGCCACCGGGTACCCGGGCCCGGGCATCATCCCGTCAAAAGCCAGAAGCTTTTACCTGACGCTGGGCGTTAGCCTGTAGAAGATACCATTTTCGGGAGGTGACGGAATTCGGGAAAGCGATTGGTAAGGGATTTACGGGAGCCCCAGCCCGTTACCTGATTCAGGTGTCGCGGGCAAATTAATGCGCTGCAGGCGATAAACGCAAAGCAAATGGGAGCCATTGACAAAAGCCCGGCTGAATAGGTAGAGATTACGCCCGTTCGGTCGTGGCCCGTTTCCTTGGGGAAAAAGCCTCCATAAGCTGGCCCAGCACACTTTTACCGAGCCGCGTAATCTTCTCTTGTCGACCGAGTGATAGGAACCGCAGCAGGTTTCGCAGTTCCACCAGCAGGTAGGGGGGATCGGTCACCAGCGTGTCATTGGCGATGATATAATCCCAGTCCAGCGGTTTGTCGAAGCTAACACCGTGCTTTTCCATCGTCTGGTAGTAGACGTGGGCCATCAGTCCGTAGCCGATAGTGGTGGGATGGATGCCGTCCAGGCTGAATATGCCGCCCTGGTACACCTTACCGCTCTCCCGATCCACCCGCAGGTATTCGGTGCTGAAAGCCGGGTTATCGGGATTATCCACCAGGTGTTCTGTCGCTGGATTCCGTTTCATGGCGCGGCAGAAATCATCGGGAAAAGGAATCTTTATTTTACCACCCAGCCGTCGGTTGGCGATTGCCGTAACGTACCGGTTCAGCGGTACCACGATCCACCCGTATTCTTCGGCAATCTCCCGGATGGTCTGGTTATACTGATCTACGATCATATCCAGCCGTATGGCCTGGTCTTTTGTGAAATGGGGATGGATCTCGGGATCGAAATCGGTGTCCCAGATCCAGAATCGCGTGTAGTAGTCAAAATACCCGCCTTTACCGCGGGAAAGATCTTCGTTGAGACCCCGAATAGCTGGGGGGATGGTGACATACGGAAGGGTGGGCGTTATAACACGTTCCGCCCCGATGGCACTGACCCGTTCGGCCAGCTTCCGAAATTCCCGTTCAAAATGTTCCGGACGGTAAACGGTGTAATTGCGCTCCGATGGAGGATTTTCCAGGTCATCCTCTTCCGAATACTGAAATCGCAGATCCGTGATTGCCCCTATGATATTGTTGTGACCCATAGTCACGATCAGGTTCTCAATACCGCCGTGTTCCTGCAGGTATTCGGCGTTGTGTATCTGGGTATGCCCGGCAAACTGCTCGCTGAATGAGGGGTTCAGCACCATGCAGGCCGTCACGTACATGGCGTGGTCCGGCAGCACGCTGAATACCGAGTAGGTCTCCCGGTGAAGTTCAATATGTTCGCGGCTCATCCGCTCATTTACCATCCATGCATCGTTTATGGCAAAACCCCAGACCGACTGGTTGTGATAGGGCAGGCTGCGGTCGACGGAAAGCGGTTTTTTAGTGCCTTCCCAGTAGTTTTTAATGCGCCGCAGTGTCGAGTAAAGGTGCCCGGCCGCCGGAAGGTATTCGTTCCACTCGATGGTATCACCGTATTTGTCGGAAAGTCCGCGAACAAGGACTTCCAGGTTCAGGGGAATGCCGGCCTGTGCGGTAAAGTTGGGCTGGTCAAATGCCGGTTCCGGCTCAAAACAGCGGTTCAGAAAGGCGGGAAAATTGAGTTCGGTCCGGTAAATTCCGCCGTTGTTGAATCCCTGGCTGATACTGTCACCGATAACCACAAGTTTATGTCGGGGCGATTGTTTCGAAAACACGTTTTTTAGCGAAAATCAGCAGGTTTTATTTGTAGTCGAATGTTCAGCCTGGGGCTGGTCTCCCGGAATACCATCCGGCGACGCAAGCCCTCGCCGAATTACATCCCGGCTCATATAGTGAAATAAAAAGTAACTAAAACTTCAGTGCAATATATACTATCTTTGATACTTCTTTTGAGATATAGCTGATATCCATTATGAATGATACCGACAAGAACAGGCTGCAGCAATTTCGAGCCGAGCGATCGCAGATGAATGAGAAGATCATGGCACTGGAACATCTGGGCATAAAACGGTTTTTCAACCTGGATGCCAATACCTACCGCGAGGGGGCGCTTTCATCCAAAACCAAGGAGTTGCTCGGATTGGTAGCCTCCACTGTTATGCGTTGCAACGACTGTATCGATTACCACCTGGAGCAGTGTGCCCGGACCGGTTCCACGAAAGAAGAGATTGTCGATGCCCTGAATGTGGCACTGACGGTGGGCGGAAGTATCGTTATTCCACACCTGCGGCACGCAGTGAATACACTGGAACTGCTTGAAAACGAGGGGACACTGGGTTGAGTAGAAGGATCACTGGAAACATCGCTGCCGGTCTGTTTGCTGTCGCCTTGCTGCTTGCCTCGGGCATGCCGGTCCGGGCGCAGATCGGTGTGGGGGCAGTGGGAACGGATTCGGTACAGAGCACCCTGTTCCCGGCGCTCGCATATGATTCGGACCTGGGCATCATCGGAGGCGGACTCTACAGCCGGATCGATTACAGCGGCAACGTTTCGCCATTTCGCAACTATATCAAGTCGACCGGCCTTGTCTCTACAAAAGGAATGTTCAGTTTCGAGTTCGAGTACGAACACACAAGATCCTTCGGTACCAACCTGAGAAGCTCTATTTCAGTGTTTGCCTACCGGTTTACCCATGACTACTATTTCGGGATCGGCAATAACACCCAATTCAACGAACAGCAGTTTGATGAGGAGTTTTACTTCTTCGAGTCGCGCAAACTGGTGGTTTCCTACGAGGGGCGGTTACCACTTTACCGCGATATTGACTCCCGTTTTGACTTCCTGTTTGGAGTGGGCACAAAATATGAGCTGCCCGGGGTGAAGAATAAGGAGTCAACGTTCAATTTGAATCCACCCATCGGCCGAAACGGGGGATGGGTTAACACCCTCAATACCGGCCTGGTGTGGGAAAACCGCAACAGTGAATTTGATCCCACTACCGGGAACCGGGCGGAAGTAAAACTTCGCTACTCCCCCGGCGGTTTTCTCAGTGACTACCACCTTGCCACATTTGAAGGCGATTACCGCCACTACTTTCGCCTGTTTGACTGGGTCACCGTGGCAAACCGCCTGCAGGCCCGGCACGTAGCTGGAGACGAATTACCGTACTGGGAGCTGTCATCACTGGGAGACAACGAGACCCTGCGAGGTTACCCGCTCAATCGATTCCTGGGCAATACCTCGGTTGCCTACAGCCTGGAGCTGCGCAAGTGGATTCTGCGGATACCTGAGTACCGGATTAAGTTCGGCGGCCACTTTTTCACGGATACCGGTCGGGTTTTTACCGGCGAGGATGACATGGGCGATCTTTTCAGTAACTACAAACAGACGGTGGGCGTCGGGGGAACCATGTCGATTTTCAGTCCCGATTTTATCCTGCGGGGAGAGATGGGATTTTCGGAGGATATGGCCCGCGTATATATCGGAATCGGATACACGTTTTAACTTTACAAAAATGTCAAAAGATCAACCCTGCACGAACGTACTGCTCACGTCAGCCCCGGAAGATTCTGAGTACTTCCTGGAGGCATTGAAGATAGCGCCTGTTGAAATTCACCACCTGCCACTCGAGAAATATGTAGCGGTGGATGTAGATCACAACGCGCTGGAACGGGAAATTGCGGATTCTGAGAACATCGTCTATGGCCACAAGAGGAATGCAGCATTTTTGATGGAACTGATCGAGGAAAATGACCTGTTGCCGATTGTTACCGAACGGGTGAACCTGGCCGGAGATCCCCGAACGGCCGAATTTCTGGAGAAGCGGGGGATACCGGCGATCTATCCCGGCAGCGAAGAGCCGATCAAAATGCTGGAGTTCCTGATGCGCCTGCGAAGGCTGGGAACCGTGTTTTACCCGTGTGGAGTGGACCAGAAGGAGGAGCTGCCGGGCCTGTTCAAGGAGCTGGATATCGAGGTTCACGAACATGTGCTGTATGAACTGGACGGTCCCGCCGAAAATGAGCTCGCGGCGTTTCGGCGTGTGGTGGACAAGATTGAGTTTGATACCATCATCTGCCATTCGCGTCGCAGTGTAACCCGTATACAGGCAGCCTTCCCGGGCCTGTTCGATTCAGACGCGGAGATTATCGCTGCCGACAAGGGTGTTGCCAAAAAGCTGCAGGATAATGACGTTGAAGCGGACAAGATAGCGGAAGGAGATTGGAACTCGATCCTGGAACAGCTTAAAGAGATGCATTAATAAACATTCCCTTAAAATCAGGTTTGATTTTCGGGCAGGAGCTCTTTTGTAAACGAAACCCGGGCATCACCACCTGCAGATACCTGGGAAGTAGACGGGATGAACAGGAGTAGGGAGTTTTGCATGTGCGTGTTGCATTGTCTTCTGGGATAGCGTGACTGCTATTAGATTGTCAGTTAAAAGATTGTCAGTTAAAACCGAACTACCGTTACCCCGGCGCCACCCCTGTCGGCCGGGGCCAGTGAAAAACTGTCCACCTCCGGGCGATCCCGCAGATAGTCGTGAACCAGCTTTTTGAGGATCCCCTCGCCCTTGCCGTGAATAATTTCGACCGATTGAAGTCCTGCCGCTATCGCATTGTCCAGGTAGTGTTCCACCTCCTTGATCGCCTCCTGGCCGCGCATGCCGCGGATCTCCAACGAGGGCTTTACCGGGCCCGGCTGGGCACCCCAGGGGAGATTTACGGTGATCCTGTCACCGGTTCTTTTCTGTTTTTTTTCATCATCTACCTTGACGAGATTATCGCATTTGGTCTTTAGACGCAGGCCGCCCGCCTGCACCACGGCCTGGCTGCCATTGATATCGACGAGCTCTCCACTGGTATTTGAATCCATGAGGCGGACGGTATCCCCGATTTCCGGCGGTTCTTCGGAAAGCTGTTCCCTTTTCTTACGCTTTTGACGGTCCTCGATCTCCTCAAGCTCTTCCTGGATCTCCTCTTTTTGCCGTGTCACTTCTTTGCGCGCTTCTCCGATCACCTTGTCATCTTTTTTCCCCTCCTCGACAATACGCTCGACCGCCTCTTCGATCTTCCTGTTGGCTGACTGCATGATCTCTTCCGCCTGTTTCAGCGCCTTTTCACGAATCTGTTCTTTCTCTTTTTCAATGGCACGCCGCTTGTCTTCATACTTTTGTCGCTCAGCCTCCATCTTCTTCTTGAGGCGGTCGTAGTCGTTCCTCAGTTTTTCCGCTTCCTGTGATTTCGATTCCAGCTCGTTGATCAGCGATTCCATATCCTGCTTGGAGGAGCCGGTAATGCTGCGCGCCCTGTCCAGCAGGGTACGGCTCAGGTTCATGCGCTGGGCGATTTCAAACGCATAACTGCTGCCGGGAACCCCCTTTTTGAAGCGGTAGGTCGGGGATAGCGTATCCTGGTCGAACTCCATCGATCCATTCACCGCTTTCGGGTGTTTATGGGCAAATACTTTCAGCGATCCGTGGTGGGTGGTCACCAGTGACAGGGCTCCCCGCTCGATCAAATATTCCGTAAGGGACTGGTACAGGGCGCCCCCTTCATCGGGATCGGTCCCCGCCCCGGCCTCGTCAACCAGAACCAGGCTGAGGTCATCGGCTTCCGACATTACCGATCGCATCCATTCGAGCCGGCTGGAAAAGGTGCTGAGATCATTTTCGATCGACTGATCGTCTCCCATATCCACGAACAGGCTGCTAAAAACGGGCAGTTCAGAACTGTCTTTGGCGGGTATCGCGAAGCCCGACTGCATCATCATGGCACAGAGCCCCACGGTTTTTATCGCTACCGATTTTCCACCCGCATTGGGACCGGTAATGACCAGGCAGCGCTCCTCCTCCTCCAGTTCCATGTTCAACGGGATCACCGGGTCCCGCTTCTCCTTGTCGAGCGCGCGGTTTTTCAGCAGCAGTATCGGGTTGTAGGCTTCTTTGAGACGAATATAGCGACCGTCGGAGAGCACGGGAACATAGGCGTCAAGATCGATGCTAAGCTGGGCTCGCGCAGCCACCGTATCAATACGCCCCAGCACCTCCAGGTTCTGCTGCAGGTACGTCCTGTTTTTGCGAACGCGGTCGGTCAGGCTTCTCAGGATTCGTTCGATTTCCCGTTTCTCTTCCGATTCCAGCTGGCGAATTTCATTGTTGATATTGAGTGCCTCCACCGGTTCCAGGTATACCGTCTGCCCGGTCGAGGAGACATCATGAA
>JAWVZC010000222.1:0-7212 GCA_033722415.1 Balneolaceae bacterium
GGAAAGACGGCAACACCTACGTGGTGAACAAGGAGTACGATATCGAAGACCTGATCAATGAACCGGAAAACTACTACCTCCGGCTCAATCCCGACAGGCCGTACTGGGCAAAAGGAGATTTGGACCGGGAACACGTGCTCAATTTCAAAACGGAGAAAGACGGGGTGGCGTACGACCTGAACCTGACACTCTTCGACATCACCCGGGGGAAGACGCTTGGCGACGGCACCTACGAAATCGGCGATAACGAGATCGGCATGTACCTGCTTATTCCGCACGCCAGGGTCAAAGGATTCGTATCGATCAACGGGGATTCGGTGGACGTCCGGGGAACGGCTTATATGGATCACATCTACCAGAACAACCTATCCACCAAAATTATCGACAAGAGCTACCGGATTAAAACAGGCGACGACAAAGAGGGGTTTTTCCTTCACTTTATCACCCTTAAAAACGGGGAGAAGAACGTACCGATCGGGTATGGCATCAAATACCAAAATGGGCACGACGCCCTGCTAACTCCCTCGCAGATCACCTCCAGGAAAAACGCGCGGGTGCGCGGGGTTAGCCTGGATCATCACCTGGTGGTAAACCCGTTCCAGATGAAACCGATGGACATCGTCATTGACAAACACCTGAATACCTATTCGATTATGGACGAATTGAGCGGAGTTCAGAAATTTTTTGCCAAGAGATTTATCGGGGGCGAGCTGATCGAGTTTAACGGAACGGTTACGATCAACAGCGATCAAGCGGGCTACTTTTATTACATGGTCGCCGACAGTTGACGATGCTGATCCTCCCCTCGCATAAATACCGGTACCGGGCCGGATCCTCCTCAACGGTAGCCTGCCGCCTTCACGGGATGCTGCACCGGGTATTGTTTTTCATTATCAGCCCAGTTCCCCTATATTTGGCACTCGAAATTTAACATTCGAATCCGATTTGACAACTCCGCGTTACCAGTATGAGTGATACCTCCTTTGCCCGCAGGGTCGCCTCCTCTGTTTTGTACAGCGGGTTGGGGTCGGTATCAGCACGTCTGTTAAATGCCGGTGCGCTCTTCTATACCCTGAAAGTGATCACCGAGGAGGAGTTCGGAATAGCGGCGCTGGCGCTGGCCTTCTTCAAAAGCGTAAAAGCCCTTACCGAGCTGGGACTGGGTGCGGCTATCGTGCAGGAACGGCGAATCGGCCGCACCCAGGTGGATTCGCTGTTCTGGGTCAGCTTCCTGCTCTCCCTGGTGGTTTACGTGATCATCTTCATCACCGCCCCCCTGATCGCCGCGTTTTACGATACCCCGGTGCTCTCATCCATGATCAGGGTCTACATGCTGGGCATCATCGTATTCAGCTTCTACATGATCTCCAGCAAGCTGCTGATGCGTAACCTGGAGTTCAAAAAACTGGCGATCAGCGACAACGTGGCACTGGCCATCTCGGCCGGCCTGATGGCCTACCTGGCCAACCAGGGGTACGGGGCCTGGGCCATCATTCTGGCGGAACTGGCCAACAAAGTGGGTCAGATGGTGTTCTGCCTGTTTTACAAACCCTACTGGCCCCGCCTTACATTCCGGTACCGTAAAGTAAAGCACCTGATTTCATTCGGGGTGTACACCACAGGTTCCAATTTTTTTCAAAACTTTTACATGAATGCCGACTACCTGATTATCGGAAAGTTTTTCTCGATGCAGCTGGTGGGCATCTACTCGTTTGCCTATCGCATTGTATTCGATACCGTGAAAGAGCTGTCGAATGTGATCAACAAGGTGGCCTACCCCGCGTTTTCAAAACTGCAGTTCCAGCTTCCCCGCCTGCGTAACTACTTTTACACCATCATACGGGCCAGCATGCTGCTGGTGGGTACGGTGATGATCATTATCGGTATCTACATCGACTGGATTCTGCCCCTCGTGGGCTATGAAAAATGGCTGGATGCGGTTCCCTATATCCAGATCTTCGTTATGGCGGGTATTTTCCAGTGCCTTATTACGCTGCTGCCGAAACTGCTGAATGCCAAAGGCAAGGCGAAGCTGGTGCTTTACTATACCTCTGCCAACGCCGTGCTGCTGCCGGCCAGTTTCCTGGTGACAGCACAGTTCAGCATGATGGCGGTAGCCGTGGTCTGGCTCACGGTTTACCCGGTTCTTTCCCTGTTTATCATCTACCACGGGGCTAACATCACGGAAACGGCAGTTACCGAATTCAGTCTCAAAAGTTTTTCGGCCCTAACCACCCTGCTGCCGCTGGCCGTGTTCACCTATGCCGTTCGCTACGCCATCGAGGCAAACGTAGCGGAAGTCACCCTGCCGATTATTTTGGGAGCTGCCGTCTTTGTACTTTCGGTGGCAGCCGTTGTCATCTGGTATCGCGAACAGGAGGCGATCCAGGCCATCAGAAAGGGATAGGAGGGTCTCGGAACCGGCATACAGAGCACCGGGACGGGCGGATTGCGTAGATCATCTATCGAATTCGGCGGGACTGCGGTATCCCTCGTCGCGGGCATTCGTGAGATCGGCCCACGCAGAGCGTCCCAAATCGAGCAAGTGCCAGGGTACTGAACGGAATTTTGACATGGCGCCACCATGGGGTTGATATCCCATCTCCTCAAGATACTTCCCGGCCCACTGCTCCACGAGGCTTACCTGCCAGGAACGGAGCCCCGTTTTCCACTCCTCGTTCTTGTTCTTTTTTATCGGTTTAAAAGTACCCGACTTCCAGTCCTTCTCGCCCTCGGCAAATCCTTTTTCATCCCGCTGATAGTACCATAGCATATCGTCCCGGTAAGGAATTTCCAGGAAACGGCACACCCTGTTGAGGACAGCCTCGGGAGCGGCAACCAGATCGCAGTAGCGCAGCATCATGTATCGGCTTGCCGGCAGTTTGTTCTCCAGCTGTTTATGCTTCTGCACGTAGGCTCTCCATCGGCGGGTGGTAACCACGACAGACGGCGAACCGAAGTACGCCTTGATCTCAGAGTAGGCCGCCGCACGCGGGTCACGGAACAGGGAGATAATTTTGGCATCGGGATAGGCTTCCAGGATCTTTTCGGTATGGAGAATATGGCTGGGTGTCTTCTCGCCCACTATCGTTTTCTGCCGTTCCACCCGGTAGAGCGTCAGATGCAAGGTAAAAAGTTCAAGCGCCCGGTACAGGCCGAGTTTCCGTGCTGCCCGCTCCACCTGATCCCGATCGAGTCTCATATCCCGTATTCTCGTCTTGTGTCCGTACCAAAAGTCCAGCAGCTTAGTACGGTACTCCGCTCTGCTGTCTTCCCGGAATTTATTCTCAAGCAGGGTATTTGTCTTGAAAAAGTGGGTTTCCGGCGGTATGACCACATCGCCCTGGCTGTTGAGCATGCTCTGAAGCAGCGTTGACCCGGAACGACTGGTCCCCAGAATAAAGAAAATTCGTTTCCTGGTCTGTTCCAGTTCTTCTGGAGCTATCACGTTTTATGTATGAATTCTTATTTGCGAGTTATCAAAACCTGATTTCGCAGTTCCCGGGTATGAAACAACATGACGATGATATAAGCAACTCCCTGCCGTGGAAATCAACAAGATCGGTTGCCGGTGTAACCACATCATCGAACCATAATCACGATTTGAAAGAATCAATTCAACCTGTTCCCCTCCGGTACTCGATGAGATGTGCCTTCACATGGCCCAGGAATACCTTCAGGCGAGCCTCCACCGGCACCCGCAATTCGTTGTCCATAAACCAGATCTCGAAATCCCCGGAGAACCCGAACGGGCCCGCAACCAGTGCACTGCCGCGGCTGTAATAGGTGTCGACCTCCCGGTTGTCGAAAGCTGCAACCTTTTTCTTTTCCTTCCCGGTAAAATTTTGGGATACCAGGGTTCCCTTCTCTTTAGCGGTATACACGTTCATCCGGTAGGTTTTATCGGTGCCCGCAAATAGCCGGGCCCACAGTAGAATCAGGTGCCCGGAGGTGGCCGGCTCCTCGAGCCTGAGTGTATCGCTGGTGGCATTCTCCCGGAAACGGACCTGGCCGCTGTTTCTGTCGAAATAGTAATCGTACTCGCGGTAGTCGCCTTCATCGATATCGTGTTTCCAGTAGGCGCGGGTCACGGGCAGGTTCTGCCCGTTCACATAAAATATGCTGTTGTATTCATCGATTTCGGTACCGATGAGCGGTACCGCCGAGTTCGACCGGATGGTACTGCGGATATGAAACAGCTTTTCCCCATCGACCAGAGTATCTCCGATCGCCTCAATCTCGACCCATGCAATTTTAAAAAAGCTGTAGGTGACTTTAAACTTGAGATACTCATTGGCATGAATCAGCTGATCCACGGCCGGAGGACCTGCCGTTTCCGTTTCGACGGAACGCTCCTGCGCGTATGAGGTTCCTGCAACGGCAGGGAGGCAGATCAGAAAAAGGAGAATACGCTTCAATATCATGGAATCAACATTACCTGGAAATACCGGTTTTTGTCAGACGCTCTATTCCTGTTAACGAATGGCATCCTGCAATTATGTTATCCGGCCCTGTTGGGTTTTTATGGTACTGTTCCAATCGCGATATTTTCGCCGCCACACTGCATCACCGCTTAAAACCGGTACCGCATCGAAAGATTGGAGTGCATATTGAATTTTACCGTCTCATCGTTGTAGAGGTAGTTATCCCGGACCGCGGCAAAAAGCCCGACGTTGACCGACAGGTTTGGCGATACGCTGGTTTCATACCGGAGGCCGAGCTGGTGTTCCAGGTCCTGCGGGGTGGATTCCCGCGAATCGAACGTCGTATAGAAGTAGTCGTCATTGTAGCGGGTACGCTGGTATTCAAATGTCAGTTGCTTGTCGGGCCAAATGTAGGACAGGTTAAGATTATGGGCACTGCTGCCCGGTCCGATGGATGCCCCCACGACCTGCCCGTTGTTCGTGTAGCCCTGTTTGTTGATACCGTGAGCATAAAACGAGCCCACCGGCAGCCCGAGATTAAACCGGGTTTCCCAGGTAGCAAGGTCGGAATGCTCAACCACCATGCGGATTTTACGATCTCCCCCGAGATCAAACCGTTTCCACATTCCGATGGTATACCCGCTGTTGTCTTCCGGGGCCTCCAGGTAGTGCACAATCGTATCGGCAAAATCGCCCCGGGCCCACTCCCAGTACAGTTTCAGATTTTCAGCCTTATTCTCATACGACATCGTCAGCGAGGCGATCTGATCGTACACATCATTGGCGAATTCCCGGCCGTCGACCACTTGACCCTGGTCTCCCAGGAACCCGGAAAAGACGGTAAGGCCATCCCTGACCACTCCGGTCAAGTACTGGGTCTGGGTGTAGAAAATACGTTGAAAAGAGATCGAAAACCCGTCAAAAAAGGAGGGTTCATACCCGATGGTGATGCCTGAAAAATAGCGTATATTGTCATCGGGATCGTCGTTGAAGTAGTCCGACTCCCGGAGCAGTCCCCACATGATGTTTCCCTCGAAACGACCAATACCGGCTTCCAGCGGTTTAGTGGTTCCGATTCGGAGGTGCGGCATGCCTCCTGCGTTCGTACTCATGATGATCGGGTTGTATATTGCCGGTCCCCAGCGCATGTTCTGGGTGGAGAGCGAGAACGTGACATGTTCCAGCGTCAGTGCCACTTCGCTCTGACCCGGAAACAGGAACAGCCCGGGGTCACTGCCGTAACGGGTTATGTAGTCGATACTGCTGTTGAACGGGTACTGGTACGGGGGGCGGTCCGACTGATCGGCACCGGTATTGAAATCCAGGTTCTGCACGTACTGGATCATCGGACCGATCACATAGGTTAGATTCCCGGTCCTCCCCGAAAACCCGAATGAAGCGGTAAGATTGGCTCCTTTGCCCTGCCAGGCGGGACCGTTGTTCAGCCCCCTGGCATACGTGGTGTTGTGCACGGTGTTCAGGTACAGCGGCAACGGATTGAAGCTACCTGATATTTCTTCCGTACACCCGACGGAGGCAAAAAAACTGATATTCTGTTCGTAGCATTCGCTGTCATACTGGTTCAGCAGGTCGGTCTGGTCATAGACAATGTGCTGAGCCCACGCCGAGCCAGACGTCAACGTCAGCCAAACTGCTGCAGCAAGAAGTAACAGAGTACAATAATCGCAGCCAGCACGGCGGAACTGTGAATGGTGAGATGAAACAGGTAATTGTCTTGGCATGATAAATCGATCAGACGGTTTTTGAATTTATACCAGTTATACTGCGGCTGTTCCCGCTCGTCATACCGACGTTCCTGCAGGTATGAAATCTGTGACAACAGTATGTTGGCCCCTCGAAAGTTCTTGGCGGCAAAATGTATAATACACGGTTTTGCACCGGTGTGCTTGTTTACAAGCCGGTCGTTTTTCGCCCGGTAGTCCCACGTTTCAAGCCCGGTCCGACCCGCCGTACAGCTGAATATCTCATTTTCATCATCCAAATGCAGGGCCTCACCCGATTGAGCGAAGTAGGTATTGAACGAACTCTGGTCGGACACCTCCCAGTCCAGTGTTTTCTCGAGCAGCTTCCTGATGTAGCCGGCCCGGCCGATGTAACCGCCGGCATTGAGGTATTGGTATGGTTTTACCCCCTTCTGCAGCCCCTGGTAAACCGACCATTTCTGGAACATTCCTCCATCCTGGTTGAGATTTTGCTCCGCAGAAAACAGAAGCGGTACATTTCTTTTTTGGTATTTGCGGAGAATCTCATCTTCTCCGGCCAGGAAAAAGGCGTCGTAGGAATCGGTATAGAGCACAATCTCCCCGCTGTCAAGATCCGCAAGATAATCGATCAGCCAGGAGGTTTTACAGGCGTGACCTGTGTATCTTTGTCCCTCGCCCAAAATATCGAAACTGATATCGTGATATTTGGCCGATTGTTCAAAAATTTCAAAATTGGGCGTCCGGTGTGTAGAAATCGTAACAAACTTCATGTGGCAAGAATGAAGAAATATTTTTTATCGTTTGCAACCAATTTCAAGGATGAAAATCCATACCTGAAAGAGTGGATCGATTTTCACCGGGCTGTCGGCGTGGATCATTTCTACCTGTTTAACCAGTGTGGTTCCGACGAATCCTGGAACATTCTGGAACCGTACATAGCGCGAAATATAGTGACCGTCCACGACTGGACCAACTTCAGTTCGAAGTATGAAGGTCCCACCTATTTTTTTCAAAAAAACAGGAACCATTTGGCCTATATGCACGCCGCCCGGAATTACCGGGAA
>JAWVZC010000223.1:0-7208 GCA_033722415.1 Balneolaceae bacterium
AATGTGACTCCATAAATCCCTAGGGGAGTGAACATGACCGTTCACTCCCTTTCTTTTTTTACCCGACCGCAACAGCGACCGTTTCCGTCCGGCGGATCACTCACTCATAACGAACGGCGTCGGCAGGCTGAACGGCCGCGGCCCTTTTTGCCGGATACCAGCTGGCCGCCAGGCAGAGCAGCAGGGTTCCCGCCAGTATGATTACGACGTCGCTCGGGCTGATGCTTGCCGGATAGGCCTCCAGGATAAACGCCGAAGACAGCTTGATCAAGCCGTACTCCTTTTGAAGCCAGCTGAGCAGCAGGCCCAGCGTCCCGCCGATCCCGCAGCCGATCATCCCGATATACAATCCCTGTTTCACAAATATTTTCTTAATTCGTTCGGGCGCCAGACCCATCGTCAACAGAACCCCGATATCCCGGTTCTTCTGTATCACGATCATGGTCAGGGATCCCACGATATTCAAAACCGCTACCAGCACGATGATCATCAATATGACGTACGCTCCCCACTTTTCGAGATACATTACATCGTACATCGGTTTTTGCAGGTCGTACCAGGTAGAAATGGTATAGCCCGGTCCCAATGTGGCCCCGATTTCTTCTTTCAGCGATTCCGCCAGGTTGCTGTCCGTCAGCCGCAAGTCGATTCCGGAGATGCTGTTTCTCAATTCAAAGAGCCGCTGCGCGGCTTCCAGATCGACGTATACCGGCGGCTGGCTGACCGCCTGCCGAATGGAGTAGGCGCCGCGGACGGAAAATCGGTATATCCTGGGAAAGGAGAACTGGGTCAGCGATTTGCGCATTCCGTCTGCGCTCAGCAGCGCAACACGGTCGCCGATCTCCAGTCCCAGCTCGGTTAGCTGCCGCTCGCTCATCACCAGTCCCGGCTGCTTTTCGATTACCGACAGGTCAAAGCCGCCGCTGGTCACCGCATCGTCCGCCTGGTTTAGTCGGTAAAAATCATCCCTCCGTATCCCGCGGATGCTTACGACCCGGTCCTGTCTTCTGGTCTGGGCCAGCAGGGCCTTTCCCGAAACGTAGGGGGCCGCGACAGTCACCTCCGGTATCGATTCCAGGTCCTCCAGGAGCTCCGGGTTAAAGAGCATCTCCTTTTTTGCGGCCGGCTCAATACGAATGTCCGGATCAAAGGAGAGCAGCAGCCCCTTGATCACATCAAAGAATCCGTTAAATACGGATAGCACGACGATAAGCAGTGCCGTTCCGATGGTTATGCCGGTAACACTGATACCGGTGAGCGTCGAGATCAGCGAGACATGTTTCTTTGAGAATAGGTACCGTCGGGCTATGTAGCTGGTACTGTCCATAAGCAGCAAAGATAGGGATTATGCATCTCGGTTCCATTCCTAAATTAAGCTTGCCGCGGAGCAGTGGTTTCCCGTATCGCATCTATCGATCAGCCGACCAACCCGGTAATCGGAAACCGGTGTGTATACCCGGTGATGGAGTCTCTCCCGTCGTTACTCCATCACCGGAGTTCGCTGCATTATTGATTTTCCCGGTACCCAATATCACCGCCGTTGCCGTCGGAAGAGTCCAGCTTTTTGATTATATCGGACGCCCACTCTCTGCCCCCCAGTCCGAATGCCAGGGCCAGGGCCAGGCATATCGCCCCAAACAGCAGGAGGAAGGCGTTGGTTACCAGCTCCTGTCCAATATTCAGCTGCGACAGCGCCAGTGAAGCGACGAACAGTATGATGGCCGCCTGCGTCAGCTTGCCCAGAAAATCGGCATTTTGAATTCCGACATTTTTCAGATAGGTCACCACCACCTGGGCGATAAAGCTGGCCAGGTAGATCCCGAATATCAGTACGAGAACTGCCACAATCACATTGGGAATGTAAAGGATGATCTGGTTGAACAGTTCAGAAGCGACTTCAAGTCCCAGCGTATTAAACCCGGCGAGTATCACCACAAGCATAATCAGCCAGTAGATTAGCACTCCGATTATTTCAATTGCCGACTTTTCGGTACCCCCCTCCTCCAAAAACTGGTCGATTTTGGCCTTCTCCGTTATCTTGTCCATCCGTACCAGCTTCAGCAGCCGGATCGCGCCCGCCTTGATTAGCTTGGCGATTATCCAGCCCAGTATCAATATGATCAGCGCACCGATCAGTTTCGGTAAAAATCCGGCCAGCTGATCGAAAAATGTCTGGTACGACTCCTGGAGCACCTGTGTTATTTCATTCATGGCAGTATCCCTTTTATTGTGATTTGTTTTGAGTAGATGGGCTATCCTCACGCTACTAAAAATAGCGCGGTTTTCCTAAGGGAGGTCGAGTTCTTACGAAGATATAACTAAATAACTCTACGGTTTTCCCATCCCCGGTCCGCCGGTTACCGGCAGTTCGACGGCCGAGCGCAGGTGCAGGTCGCGCTGCGGATACGGGATCTCCACGTTGTTCTCGCGAAACTTGCGAACAATCGCCTGGTTCAGCTCATTTCTGACCTGTGGGTGCCGCTTCACATCCGAAATCCATGCCCGCAGCTGCATATTCCAGGAAGAATCCCCGAAGCTCACCAGATGTATCTGTATATTGGGTTTTTTACGCACGTTTTTGCTCTCATCGGCCACCTCCCTCAGACAGCGCAATACGGTTTCCAGGTCCGATTTATACGACACGCCCACGTCAATATCGACCCGGAACGTCGGATCGCCGTGGGAATAGTTGATCACATCCTTCGAGACAAACTCGGAGTTGGGAACGATGATAAAGATGTTGTTGAGGGTCCGGATTTTGGTCGAACGAATATTGATCTCAATCACATCGCCCTCTATGTCGCCCACCATCACACGGTCTCCTATGCTGATGGGCCGTTCAAACAGTATGATCAATCCCGAAATGAAATTGGCGGTCACATTCTGCAGCCCGAAACCGATACCAACCGACAACAGACCGAATATTACGGCCAGACCGCTCAGGTCGATACCGATAAACTGAAACGAGATCAGCGCCCCTACAATGATGATGGTATACTGGGTGATGCGGGAAAGCGTGTAGCTGGTGCCCTTGTCTATCTTGAAACGTCTGAGAACTTTCCGGTTCAGCGTCCTCCGCGCCAAGATGCCCAGTAGGATAAAACCGGAGATAAACAGAATGAAGATAATCAGCGACAGAACGGTAACCGGTGTCTCTTTTATCTGGAAAAGAGTAAAATTCAGTACTTCGTTGATGTAGGTAAAAAAATCATCCCATGTCATAAACCCATCTCCCTGTTTCGGTAAAGAACTTCTGAACGATAGTGAAAAAAGCGGGTGTGGACAAGCAGCTGTTGGCCGTGTCTTTTGAATTGAATCTAGCAGGGTTTTAGGCTATCTTCCGTGCCCTAAATCAAACTCTACGTAGAACTGTTTTCGAATGCGTATTATCATTTTTGGACCCCCCGGAGCGGGCAAGGGAACGCAGGCCAAGCGCATTTCCAGGGAATATAACATTCCCCATCTATCCACCGGCGAGATATTTCGCTCGGCCATCAGGGAGGATATGCCCCTGGGGGAAAAGATCAAATCCTATATTGACAAGGGCAATCTGGTCCCTGACCATATTGTAATGAACATGGTTGAGCGGGAACTTGACAAGGAAAAGTACGAAAAAGGATACGTTATGGACGGCTTCCCTCGAACCGTCCCCCAGGCCGAGGCGTTTAATACGCTTCTGGAATCCAAAGGCCGATCGCTTACCGCACTTCTGGTATTGATGGTACCGGAAGAGGAGCTTATTGAACGGATTTTAAACCGCGGGGAGGGCCGCTCGGACGACACGTTAGAGAGGGTTAAAAATCGGTTGGCCGTTTACCGGGAAGAGACCAAGCCGGTACTTGACTACTTCCAGGATAAAAACAAAGTTGAAAAGATCAACGGGGTCGGTTCAATCGATCTAATTTTCAACCGCATAAAGGAACGGCTGGAGCGCGCCTTGGAGAACAATACGACGTAACGGCCGCGCCTGCATCTACCTGTACCCCGCCTTCGTGATTACTACAAAATATCCAAAATCGCCGGCGTTACATCCTGTATGCTCTCCACCTCCCGAAATCGACCGGCACCCGGTCCTAACGCGTAGAGTGGCACATTGTTCAGCGTATGGGTTTTAACGGAGAGGTCTTCCACATTCCCGTGATCGCTGCTTAAGATAATGGTATCTTCCTGGCGTTTATTTTCAATCAGCGCGTCCAGAAACGCATCAAATCGTCCGATTACCGTCTCCGCCTTATCGTGGTCTTGTTCGTGTCCCGCCTTGTCGGTCAGATAATACTCATACAAAATCAGATCCTTTTCACGCGTCATGTTGATCACACGGTGCGAGGCCTCTTCCGGTTTTATTTCGGGAACGTCGATCCCGAGTACTTCCCTCCATGTCTCTTGCGTCAGTTCAGCCGTCAACGCCCGCCCCTGAACAACATCCTCTTTGGTATGCAGGGGGATGCCCGCACTTTTCGTCATCAGTGTAGTGCAGCTCCAGCGATTTTTTCTCTCCGCCCGCTCAAAGAATACGTCCGGGTAGGCATTCATGAATACAACCGATTTTCCCATTTGTTCTGCCTTCCTGAATAGGCTTTTTCCCCTTAGCAGCGGCTTGATTTTTGAGTGAGGGAACGGACCGAAGTGCCGCCCCACTTTTTTCGCCGCATTCTCTCCGGTAAACAGCGTAGTCTGTCCGGTTCCGCTCTGAGGCAGACCCTCTGTATCGAGCCTGGCATCGATCCCTGTGAACACGTGTTCGCTGTCCGCCACCGGCTCGGCTTTATGAGAAAACGGCTGGTCCCGGGTCATCCGCCGAAAGGCCGGGTAACGATTCTTGTAAAACGGATTGGCTTCGATTTCCCCTCCCAGTCCAACCCCGTCTATAAATAAAAAGATAATTGCCATCTACCTGTCCAATATGATCGTAACCGGTCCGTCGTTCTCCAGACGTACATTCATATACGCGCCAAATATGCCGGTCTGCACCTTCAGATTCGAATGATCTTTTAAGTATCGGATCATCTCTTCATACAATTTTTCCGCCTTTTCCGGTCCCGCCGCTTCGATGTAGCTGGGCCGGTTGCCCTTTTCCGCATCACCGTAGAGCGTAAACTGCGAGACCACCAGCAGTTCACCGCCAACATCACGCACCGACAGATTCATCTTGCCCTGCTCGTCATCAAATATCCTCAGTCTTAATATTTTCTCGCAGATCCATCCCATCTCTTTATCGGTATCCTCTTCATGAATTCCGACCAGCAACAGCAGTCCACTGCCAATCGAGCCTGTTACCGATCCATCCGATTCAACCGCAGCTTTGCGCACGCGCTGTACTACCACTCGCATCGATCATACCCCTATTTAATGTGGATTTCTCTGTGGATAAAAGGTAAAGCTCACCCGAACACCATAAAAAAGTGTCGGTTTTCAACAGTCTTCCACAATCAAAAATGATTGTCAACAACTTTTCAAGGCCATTCTGAATGTTGAGAGTGAAAATGGGGAACCCATTGAAATAATGTGAAATGTTAACAATTCTGAAAAGTATAGCAATACAGCCGTTTTACAAAGGTTCTTTTTCCACAGATTCTATCCACATCCTGTCCACAATACGTATTACAAAAGTGAAGGATCAAGCTATCAACATATCCACAGCCTCTACTACGTACAACTAATTTTATTAAATCTATTATACTAGTAAACCACCAAGGAAAAACGTGGATAAAAACCTTTTAAAAAGCTGTTCCGAACTTTCTATATTTTGGATTGTCATTCGGATGTAACCAGTGCAAGAGGATACAACTATCCGGATGGATCGTAATGAAGTGAACCTTCTTGCCGGGCACGGACCAGGCCGACAACATAAACAGCGATATGAGTGAAAAACGGATCACATACAAAGATTCCGGTGTCGATATTGAAGCGGGTAAGGAACTGGTAAACGCAATCAAAGGTATGGTCCGGGAAACCCACACCGATGCCGTACTTGCCGATATCGGTGGGTTCGGTGGTTTTTTCAAACCGGATCTGTCCGGTTTTGAGGATCCGGTTTTCGTGAGCAGCGTCGACGGGGTAGGAACCAAACTGATCGTAGCCTTCAAAACCGGCCGGTTCGATACGGTCGGGCAGGACCTGGTGAACCACTGCGTGAACGACATAGCGGTATGTGGGGCCCGGCCCCTCTTTTTTCTGGATTACTTTTCAACGGGAAAGCTGGAGCAGCAGGTTGGATATGAGGTGATCAAGGGATTTGCGACGGCGTGCCGGGAGAATGGAGTAGCCCTGATCGGGGGTGAAACCGCTGAAATGCCGGATATCTACAGCGAGGGCGAATTCGACCTGGCCGGAACCATCGTCGGGATCGTCGACCGGAACCGAATTATCGACGGTTCCCGGATCGAGAAAGGCGACCGGCTGCTGGGATTCGAAAGTACCGGGCTTCACACGAATGGATACTCGCTGGCCCGTAAGGTACTCTTTGCAGAGTACGATCTGCACGACGAGGTAAAAGAGCTGGGAAGCACTGTCGGCGAAGCCCTCCTTGCGATTCACCGTTCCTATCTGGGGATTATTGAGCAGCTGAAAGGGATGGAAGGCCTGCACGGGCTGTCGCATGTAACGGGAGGAGGCATTGTCGGCAATACGAGCCGCATTGTACCGGACGACCTCGATCTAACGATCGATTGGGATGCCTGGCAGCGTCCTCCCCTGTTCCAGGTCATACAGGAGTTGGGAAATGTTCCGGAGGAGGATATGCGGGCTACCTTTAATCTGGGCATTGGACTGGTTGCCGTGGTATCCGATGACCGGGCAGATCTGGTGAAAGATGCGGTAGAAAAGCGGGGGGAAACGGTAGTAGAGATCGGTAGGATAACGGCGGGTTGATCCCTGATTATTGTCGAATGAGATAAGTAAAATCTGCAACTGAACTGCGATGACAAAAGTAAAATTGATTGAGATTGCCCACGGTCGAAGCGGAGATAAGGGGGATGCCAGCAATGTTGGGATCATAGCCCGTCATCCGGATATCTATCCCTACCTGAAAGAACAATTGACGACGGAACGGGTGAAGGAGCACATGAAACATATCTGCAAGGGGGAGGTGGAACGGTACGAGTTGCCCAATATCGGGGCCTTGAATTTTGTGCTACACAACAGTCTCGGAGGTGGGGGAACCGTATCGCTCAAGCTGGACGCCCAGGGGAACACCCACGCCTCTACCC
>JAWVZC010000224.1:0-7200 GCA_033722415.1 Balneolaceae bacterium
ATCAGCGAAAACAGCAGGAGGCATGCAGCCGCCACCCATCCCCAGCGACGCATCCGGCTGCGACGAGCATCCATCTTGTCAAGCCGATTTTCAAGCTTCAGCCAGTCCTCCTCGCGATACCGGATATCGAATTCACCGGCCTTCTCCCGGAAAAGCTCTTCGATCGGATCGTTATGTTCTCTGTGCTCAGGCATCGGTTTTCGCTATGTTAAATTTTTTTCCAGCATCGATTTTAGATTCTGTTTTGCTTTCGAAAGATTCGATTTGGACGTACCTACGGAGATATCCAGCATGTCGGCAATCTCCCTGTGTTTAAACCCGTCAATCACATAAAGATTGAAGACTGTACGATAGGCCGGGCTCAGCTGTTGCACCATATCGATGATCTCCTGATAGGAGATACCGCTGGTGGTGATCTCCCGGTTGCTGATCTCCTCCTCCACCAGTTCCAGGGGTTCCCACCGGTCGCTCTCATCGTTTCTCTTCACATGATTGATTGCCGTATTCACAATTATCTTGCGCAGCCAAGGTTTGAAAGGGCGCCCGGTGTCATATTTTTTGATGTTTGTAAATACTTTCATAAATGCATCATTCAGGATGGCGGCAGCTTCGTTCCGGGAGTCGGCATAACGCAGCGTGATGCTCATGCCATAGGCATAAAACATCCTGTAGAGCTTTTTCTGGCTGGAACGCTGCCGTTTTCGGCATCCTTTTATGATTTCTTCGTACAAGGTATGGTTGATTCAGACAATCTAAATTGCTGTTTTAGTTTTTATCCATGTCTTCATAAAGTCAATACAAGGAAACACCGGGGTATGGTTGCCTCTGAATATTATTCTTTTTTTAAAATGCGAATTTGATAAATGTACCTGAGGATTATTATCCCCGTTGAAACTCGGGCTGATTTCACGGTACGATAGTACAACAGGCCACATTCGATCGCCTCCCGATCGTGACCAGAACGGGCAGGAGGTGATCGAAAGCCATCTGCCATACGGTAAAAACAGTTATCGAGTTGTGCGGGGATCTGACATCGTAAATTAATGTTTTAAGCGGATAATCTTTATCGCTGGATTTCAGCTGATAGTAGCCGGGTATGTCAGGGGGGTGCAACTATTCTTCCGAACTGCTCGTAAATACAACTGTTTAAACCATTTGCCACAAAAACGGACGTTGAAAAAACAGCAAGCAACATATCATCGTTACCGGCACAGCCTGCTGCCCGTGCTTTGTCTACTGCTATTGCCATTGATCACATCCGCAGCCGGTGTCCCGGAATGGACCGATCATAATGATAAACCCTACCTCGTGAAGGAGTTCACCGTGGATGGCGCGGGTATTCTCAAAACCTATACCCTTGCCGGCAATATTGAAGTTCAAAGTGTTTCAAACACAAACAGTGTCAGGGTGGAGTTGTACGTGGAACGCGGCTACGCAATCTGGTCGGAAAGTCGTAACCTGGACAACTACCGTATCAACATTCTGCAGCGGGGCAACGAGATCATCGCCTCCGTGGAGGAGAAAAAACGCAGCACAGGACTCTTCAGCGACCGGGTCAACTTCAACTTTCGGATCTACCTGCCCGAACGAATGTCTACCGAGCTCAAGACCATGGGAGGCAACATCAGACTCAGCAACGTGAGGGGAGACCAGATGGTGAAAACAAGCGGCGGAAATATTGAGTTGAACAACCTGACCGGCAAGGTAGGGGCCTACACGAGCGGTGGAAACATCCGGATTGAGCGATCAATCGGGACGCTTTTTGCCCAGTCAGACGGCGGGAACATAAATATCGATCACTCGGAGGGGGAGATGAGAGTGCGAACAGCCGGGGGCGATATAACCACCCAGCATACCAGGGGAACGTTTATCGCCAGGGCGGACGGGGGCAATATCAAGGGGCATTTTACTGAAGTGGGGCAAGGTATCAGCATGGAAACGGGAGTAGGCAATATCGTAGTGGAACTGCCCGGGGAAGCAGGATACGACATTACAGCGTCCGGTTCCGATATCAATTTTCGTCCCACCGGCAACTTTTCGGGCACTCTTAACGCCCGAAACGTGGAGGGGAGCCTGAACAGCGGGGGCATATCGGTGGTGTTGCGAACCTCCTCGGGAACCGTAACAATCAAAACGAATTAGTCAGTTTGAGAGCAGTACCGACATATTATAGACCAGTCTGTGCATCGCTGCTGTGCACGTCAGGGGTTCTCTTCCTGTACCTGATGCTGTCCCTGCCGGTACCGGGGGCCGCCCTGCAGCTGTTCGACGGGCCGGTGGAGCTTTCGGAGTCCGATCTGTCGGTTGAAGATCAAACCATCTACATTTCGGACACCTGGAAGTTCCGGAGCGGGGACAACATGCAGTGGGCACAACCCGGTTTTGACGACAGCGACTGGCAGAGAATCAGCACCTATCTCGGGCCCTCCGAATTGCCGTTTATCGACTGGGATGGGATCGGGTGGTTTCGCCTGCACCTGAAAATTGACTCGACACTGGTTAACTACCCGCTCGCCCTGCTGATCGAGCAGCACAACGGGGCCTCTGAAATCTACCTGGACGGCAAGCTGCTCTACAGCCTGGGAAAAGTCTCCATTTTTGAAGAGGATTTTCAGCCATACCGTGATTTTCGTCCCCGGCCGATCCGGTTCGCCGATACCACGGAACATGTGCTGGCCGTTCGCTACGCCAACCACCGGGCCTCCCAGTTTAACGAGTACGGATTTACCTCCGGGTTTCGCTTCCTGATCGGCGATCTCAATCACCATATCAACAGCAAGATCGACCAGGTTCAGTCGACGCCGGTCAACCTCACCTCGTTCGGGGGTGGCCTGATCGCCTTCACCATCATCCACTTTCTGCTGTTCGCTTTTTACCCGGCGGAAAAACGGAATTTATACTTTTCTCTGTTCACCGGGCTGCTGGCTGTCATCACCTACTCGGAGCTGCAGACCTCTTTTTCGGAGTCCCCGATGATGGCGATATCGTTCTACCGTACCAGCCTGATTGCCTGGCTTTTGACCGTCATCTATGCGCTTCGTTTCACCTACAGCCTGTTTTATGACAAGGCCCCGTACCAGTTCTGGGGATTTGCCGCCGCAGGTACCGGCCTTGCCGTGGCCACATGGTTTAATGCAGACGGACTCTCATTTTACCGGGAACTGTTTATCCTGCTGACCATTGCCGAAATTCTTCGTGTTCTTTTCTTCTCGTTTACCAAAAAGAAAGAGGGGGTCTGGGTGGTCGGTGCCGGGCTCATATTTTTTGTTATCGGAATTCTCTATACCATACTGGCAAACATGGATATGATTCCGGGAAACACCATAAACGGGAATCTCGTGGGCTCCGTGGTGCTGATTTTTTCGATGTCGATCTACCTCTCACGCGACTTTGCACGCACACAAAAGCGTCTTGAGCACAAGCTTATTGAGGTGAAACACCTCTCTGAACGCTCACTTGAACAGGAACGGATTAACAAGCAGAAGGAATTGGAGCGCAGACTGCTGGCGGCGGAGAATGAACGCAAAACCAGGGAGCTGGAGGAAGCGCGGGCCCTGCAGCTGTCGATGCTGCCAAAACAATTGCCAAATTACGATTACTGGGATATTTCGGTGTTCATGGAGACTGCCCATGAAGTCGGCGGTGACTACTACGATTTCAACATGTCAAAGAACGGTACGATGACCGTGGCCCTGGGAGATGCCACCGGACACGGGATGAAAGCGGGTATCATGGTGGCCACGGCAAAGAGCTATTTTCACACCCTGGCAAATGAACACGATAACCTGGAGATTATCCGCCGTATGTCGTCGGGGATCAAAAATATGGACCTGAAACTACTCTATATGAGCATGATGCTGATGAAATGTAACGGTCACCGCGTGCAGCTGGCCTCGGCGGGCATGCCCCCCTCGCTGATTTACCGAAGCAGGGAGAAAGAGGTGGAGCGGGTGCTGCTGAAGGGGATGCCGCTGGGCAGCAAGCCGGATTACCCGTACCGGGAGAAAGAACTTGCCCTGCATCCGGGCGACGCGATCCTGCTCATGAGTGACGGCCTGATGGAACTGTTCAACGAAGAACGGGAACTGTTGGGGATGGAGCGTATAGAGTCGGTCTTCCGGGAAGCGGCCGACTCTTCGGCGTCGGATATCCTGTCCCAGATTACCAGGGTTGCCGACCAGTGGGCGGGAGCCAGCACCCAGGAAGACGATATCACCATCCTGGTTATGAAAGCAAAACAACCGTCATTCGCGTAACATCCCTCTTGCTGAATCGTAACAAACGGAATAACTTGATTGGATGATGAAACGTGTATTACTCTACATAGCGGTCCTGTTGTTGGTACTGGCCTGTTCAGCCCGGGCACAGAGCTCTGAAGGAGGAGAGGAAGACCCGTTTAAAAACGATCCGTTTTTCTCGAAACCCCTGCAGGAGTTTTTCCAGAAGTCCGGAAGCAGCGAAGACAGTACGGCCAGTGTAACCGGTCAGCGTACCATGAAACGGCAGATACGACACCTGAACCAGGAGGGCATTGACTTTGAGGATTTCCTGGAAGCGGGTCCCTATAACTCCAGCCTGCTTTACAGCCGGTATCCCAACCTGCCGATGATCCATTTTAATCGTGTTAATGGTCTCTTCCTCGGTCTGGAACAGGAACGGATGCAGTGGTACGGAGACAACTGGCTGTTCGACATTCCCAACATTCAGACCCACGGGCTTATCGGTTATTCCTTTGCCCAGGAGGACTGGAACTACTCCGTGGGGCTGGAAAAACTGTTCGGCCGGAACAAGTATGTCATGATCGGCGCGGAATACCACAATGCCGCCGCCACTGACGACCACTGGCGTGTGGGCCTCACCGAGACCACGGTTACCTCTTTTTTTGCCGGGTACGACTACCTTGACTACTACAAGCAGAAGGGATTCGGGACCTACCTGCTGCTCCGTACCAAACGGTTTTTTGAAGGCGGGGTGTCATTTAATGACAGCAGGTATAGTTCGCTGCAGAAACGGACGAATTGGGCCTTGTTTGGGGCCGGGGACCGCTATCGAACCAATCCTCCGATAGATTTCGTTTCGGGCACCCCTGTAGATACCCTGGATATCAGTTCATTGACATTTGCCGGTTCGTTCAACCCCAAGCGCCTTTTGATCTCCCGTTTTTTCACCTTCAGTCTGAACGGCATGGTGGAGATCGGCGATCCGGGCATATCCCGTTCCGACGCAACCTATACCAAGTACACCGGCGAGCTTAAAACCTATCTGAATTTTGAGCCGGGCGGAGTCCTGAAATACCGACTGAAGATGGGTAGCATTACCGGCGAGGCTCCGAATTTCAAGGAGTTTCAGCTCGGGGGACTTGGATCCCTGCGCGCATTGCCGTATAAATCCTATACCGGGAACCCCGGCGGTATCGATCACTTCGCCAACCAGATGATTCTGAGTACAGCCGAGGTTCAATTCGGGTCGCCGGATTACGGTGACAGCGACTGGATCGATTTCGATGATTTTTACCTGAGCTTCTTCCTCGATTCCGGGTGGGCAAATTATAGTGCCGAACTGGCCGAATCCAATGCTCCGTTTACCGATTTCGGGGCGTTTACCTTTTCCGATTTGCGACACAACGGGGGAATCGGGATCGGGTCCAGCCTGCTGCGGCTCGAGCTGGCATGGGATCTGAATGAAACATCGCGAGCCCCCGTGCTCTGGCTGAGATTGAATCCCACGTTTTGAGTTTACAGCCGTTTGTAGGCTTCGGTCTGGTAATACTTTGGACGGCTGTCAATCCGCGCATGAAGCCAGAAAACGCCAAGGCCGGAGGTGCTCAGCCAGCGGGGTTCACTGCCAATCCGGGTCATCATCTCATCGGCCGTGATGCGCCAGAAATCTTGAATCTGCTCTTCCGGACACTGCCGTACAAACCGTCCGAGGTGGGTATATCCGGCCTGCGGGCCTCGCGGACAGGGCGCAACCAGCTTCGCGTCACCACCAAGATTCGGAAAAGTGACCACCGATTTTTGATGATCGAAATACTGGCTAAAAGGCTCCGGATCCGGCTTTTTACCGGCGAGGTACTGGTTGCGAACCAAGGTGCATTCATATGGTTCATTCAGATTATCGCTGGCTACCGGTCTGTTTTCCCACAAAAACGCTTCAAAATCAGACGAGGCAAGCCACTGGTTGTACCAGCCGCGAAAGGAAAAAGATGAGGCCAAGAGGGTTAGAAAAGTATGGTGATCAAGGGGGATATCCCGTTCGTCAGACCGTATCTGAAAGGTGAGTTTCCGCTCGTCGTCGGCAAGTATGTCCGCGTACCACATGTTTTTTATCCGTACGTGTTTGCTAGCGTAATAAAATAAAAATCCCCGGCTCCAATCAAGGAACCGGGGAAGGTTCGGGATTTATCTGTCTAAGACCCCGATCTGGTCGGGGTATATCAGGGGAATAAATAGAGCCAGTCTTTGGATGACTCGCTTAACAAGATGGCAAAACTGTCGATCACTTTCCGTTTTATGAGAGAGACCTAACCTTCATAAGTTAGTTCTAATCAAAGAAAATTCTGATAATTACCAGCAAATAGTAAGATTGGTTTTCTAATAGGCCTGTACCGAAAGAAGTAGGTATTTATAAGAACTGACAGGCTGATATCAGGCAAAGAGCGGAATGCATCCGGCGTCTCCTGTAATGGACAAAAAAATGTTACCTGGCGAACCCGGTTTTACGATCGTACCACTTGCAATGAAAAGCACTGAACTGAATCAGGAAATATGTTTACAACGACCCGATGTAAAGACGGCAGATTTGAGGATAGTGGCGAAAAAAATCGGTTAGTTGGTGGTTCAATGTTTAATATCACCCTGGCATCCACGCACCATGTTAAGGCACACCGGTTAATCTGAACAGTTCGTAAGAAGGGATTACTGCAATGTTTGTACCCAATATTGCCACCAAAATAACAAATCCCTGCAGGCCAATGGCTTACAGGGATTATTGTGGGTGCTGCCGGATTCGAACCAGCGACCTCTACCGTGTCGGGGTAGCGCTCTAAACCAACTGAGCTAAGCACCCAAAGCGACAGGAATATACGGAATATGTCCTGTCGATATCAAAGGAAAATTTTCACTTTGATGCAGGAATCGTTTGTGAAAACATAAAATTGCGAAAATATTTCACGTAATCCGTAATCCGTAATCCGTAATC
>JAWVZC010000225.1:0-7180 GCA_033722415.1 Balneolaceae bacterium
TCCTGTCTCACTACTGGTCTTGTTGATATATTCAACGGCTCCCTTTTTCAACGTTTTAAGTGCAATTTTGGCACCCTCCCGACTATGAAGCGGCAAGATAATGATCGGCAGGCGGGGAATTTTTTTACGAACTTCCTCAAAAATATCCATCTCTGCTGAATCGGATTGATTTATTCCCATCAACAGTACATCCGGGGACGCTTCCTCGAGCTGGGCGGTTATCTCGGCGTGCTGTTTACCGGCTGCGTTGAAAACAACGGAGAGGTCGTTTGTGTTTTCTACGATATCCGCCAGTCGTGTGCGAAAGGTGGGGTCCGGGTCAATAATAAATAAGTCTATTTTTTTCATAATGGAAACGGGTCTAAAAGTTCTCGTTTCAGGTCATATTGTTGTATACCTCATATTGGATTTAGGCTTATTGCACAGGTCCGCCCAGTACCCCGCCGGGCTGTGATGAGTCAGTTTCTGTCCTGAATCTCTACATAGTCGCGTTCATTCTCACCGGTGTATATTTGGCGGGGCCTTGTGATCGGTTGTTGCTCATCCATCATCTCCTTCCAGTTGGCGATCCAGCCCGGCATACGACCAAGGGCAAACATCACGGTGAACATTTCGGTGGGGATACCCATGGCACGGTAGAGGAGGCCGGAATAATAGTCAACATTGGGATACAGTTTTTTTTCCTTGAAGTAGTCGTCATCGAGTGCGGCCTCTTCAAGCTGCTTGGCGACATCCAGCAGGGGATCATCAACCTTCAGATCTTCAAGTACCTCATCCGCTGACTCTTTCAGGATAGTCGCTCGCGGATCAAAATTTTTGTAGACCCGGTGGCCGAATCCCATAAGGCGCTGGTCTGTCTGCTTGTCCTTAAATTTTGATACCCATTTGGAGATATTTTGGGCATTTGCCCCCCCATCATCATAGATGTTCTGCAGCATCTCAATGACGGCTTGATTTGCACCTCCGTGGAGGGGACCCCACAACGCCATGATACCCGCCGAAGCGGCAGCATACAGGTTGGCCCGCGATGAGCCCACTACACGTACGGTAGAAGTAGAACAGTTCTGCTCGTGATCGGCATGCAGTATGAGCAACTTGTTCAGAGCCCGTACAACTTTCTCGTTGATCTCGTAATCTTCAGTGGGCTTCGCAAACATCATGTACAGTAGGTTAGCACTATAGTTCAGCTTGTTCTGAGGATACATTACAGGATGCCCGATGCTGTTCTTGTAGGACCAGGCTGCCAGCGTCGCACTTTTTGCCAGCAACCGTTGGATCGTCAGGTTTACATTGTCTTCATCCGTACCGGAATTCAATACTTCAGGATAGAATGAAGAGAGGGCCCCAACCATCGAAGCCAGTACGCCCATCGGGTGAGCCCGCTGCGGGTATCCCTCAAAAAACTTTTTCATATCCTCGTGAATAAGAGTATGGTGAGTTACGCTGAATCGGAATGAGTCAAGCTGCTCCTGCGCAGGCAGCTCACCATAAATCAGCAGGTATGCCACTTCCAGGAACGAAGATTTTTCGGCGAGCTGCTCTATGGGATATCCCCGGTATCTGAGCACTCCCTTTTCACCGTTGAGAAAGGTTATTTTGCTCTTGGTCACGGCGGTGTTTTTCAGACCGTAATCAAGAGTTACATATCCCGTCTCTTTTCGCAGCTTGCTGATGTCCAAAGCCTTCTCATTTTCACTGCCTGTTACTTCTGGTAATTCTATTGATTTTTCACTTAGCCCTAGTTCTACATTATCCATACTTGTCCCTTTATGAGTTTTTATTGCTTTTTTTTGAATTTCTTTCTAGATGATACAAATAATTTTGGATAAATAGGTATAAATATCATAATTTGGTTTCAAACGGAATAAAGTTGGAAAAAATGATCACAGATTTCGGTTACGTTTTACTCTTTTTAACGACTGGCGCCCTCTTTGTGGGACTGGTTCTTTTTATAGCAAAACTTCTCCGTCCTGACCGCCCCAATAAAACAAAACTCTTGACGTATGAATGTGGTGAGCTTCCTTTTGGTGATGCGCGCGTTCAGTTCAACAATCGGTTCTACATTATCGGGTTGATGTTTCTGATTTTTGAGGTGGAAATTTTGCTGCTTTTCCCCTGGGCAGTGGTGTTCAAGGAGATCGGATGGTTTGCCTACCTGGCTATGTTCGTTTTTGTATTCCTTATTTTTATCGGGTTTATCTATGAGCTCGGCAAGGGGCAGCTCAAATGGGATATCCCCGCTCCCCGTATCCCTTCATACAGGCAGGGGTTCGGTATTGTAGAGAATGAAGAGATTGAACATGATACCTATAATAGTTCGGTTGTGATGGAACCCGAAGAAGAGGCAACACAGAACATACAGTAAAGCAGACTATAGACATGGGACTACTCGATAAAAAATACCACGACAGTAACATTATTATAGTTTCCCTGGAGAGTGCGCTCAACTGGGCGAGAAAAAACTCTCTATGGTATGAGCAGTTCGGGCTGGCATGTTGCGCTATCGAGATGATGGCCACGGCAGCCTCCCGGTATGACTTTGACCGTTTTGGTATTATCCCTCGATCTTCTCCCCGCCAGGCAGATGTCATGATCGTAGCCGGTACCGTAACTATGAAGATGGCCTCCCGCATCGATCGCCTTTATGAGCAGATGGCAGAGCCCCGATATGTAATCAGCATGGGTTCTTGTTCAAACTGCGGTGGTCCATACTGGGAGCACGGGTACCATGTTCTGAAAGGGGTGGACAAGGTTATTCCGGTGGATGTATATGTACCGGGTTGCCCGCCCAGACCGGAAGCGTTGCTAGAGGGGTTTTTAACACTTCAGAAAAAAATTACTGGTGAGAGTATTGTTGAGGAACAGGAGCGGGAACAGGAAGAAAAAGAGGAAAAGGAAATAACCTCCACTCAGAAACCGTCGCAGATCCATGAAACAGCCTGAAGAGATATTTGAATACCTGAAACAGGAATTTGGGGAAGAGATCCTGGAGTTCGAGGTTGGTGATATCGGGGAGCCCTGGATTTTGGTCGAAGCCGCTGCCATCCCTAAAGTGACGAAGTTTCTGCGGGACGACCCGGAGCTGCTATTTGACGTGCTGATGTGCCTGAGCGGAGTTCACTATGATAAAGAGGAAGAGCTGGGGGTATCGTACCACGTCCACTCTACAAAACTAAATCACAAGCTGGCACTTAAAACCCGCGTACCGGTTGATGATCCCCACGTGCCGACGGTAGAATCAGTCTGGAAAACTGCAGACTGGCACGAACGGGAAGCCTGGGATATGGTAGGCGTTGTGTTTGACGGACATCCCAACCACCGTCGCATTCTCTGTCCCGAAGACTGGGAGGGGCACCCTCTGCGAAAAGATTACGTCAAACAGGAATCTTACCAGGGCATTACAACCGGAGAATAACAGTTGTTGATGAATATGGAAATGAAGATGAAGACAAATCCGAAAGAGAAGATCACCAGGGAAACAAAAACCCGGGAGATGACTATCAACATGGGTCCGCAGCACCCCTCCACGCACGGTGTGTTGCGCCTTGAGCTGGTGCTTGACGGAGAGCTCGTCCAGCAGGTACGCCCCAATATCGGGTACCTGCACCGCTGTTTTGAAAAGTACGCCGAAGAGCTCGGCGATTATGCCAAGGTCATTCCCTACACCGATCGGATGGACTACGTATCTGCAATGCAACAGGAGCACGGTTATGTGGTAGCCATGGAGCGACTGCTGGAGATTGAAGTCCCCGAGCGAGTCGAGTATATCCGGGTGATCCTGGCTGAACTGCAGCGCATTGCCAGTCACCTGTTGGGCATCGGGGCCTTTGGGCTTGATCTGGGTGCTTTCACTCCGTTCCTGTACTGCTTTACAGAGCGAGAAAAAATTCTCGACATATTTGAAAAGTCAAGCGGGGCCCGCCTTCTTTACAACCACATGGCGGTGGGCGGACTTATGAAAGATGTCCATAATGGGTTCAAAAGTGATGTGGCGGATTTTATTAAGACATTCCGGCCAAAGATCAAAGAGTTGAACGATCTTCTATCCTATAACAAGATTTTTATCAATCGAACAGCCAATATCGGGGTGTTGCCCAAAGAAGTGGCGTTGAACTATGCGGCCTCGGGCCCGGTACTGAGGGGGTCAGGCAAGAAGTGGGATATACGCAAGGACGATCCCTATTCTATCTACAACCGCTTTGATTTTGACATTCCTGTGGGAACCGGTGAGATGGGAACCGTCGGTGACTGCTGGGATCGTTACATGGTTCGTGTACGTGAGCTGGAGCAAAGTCTCCGGATCATCGAGCAGGCACTTGAGGATCTGCCCGAGGAGGGCGATGTGACTGAAGCTGTTCCCAAGCGGATACGGCCCAAGGCGGGCGAACTCTATGCACGCACGGAAACCCCAAGAGGAGAGCTAGGATATTACATTATAAGTGACAAGTCTGGAGGACCGTACAGGGTGAAAGCACGGGCGCCCAGTTTTGTGCATCTCAGTATGCTGCCTGCTATCTCGAAGGGAGCCCTTATCGCAGATATGGTTGCGATCGTCGGAAGTATTGATATCGTGCTCGGAGAGGTGGACCGCTAGAGGCAGACCTTGTGTAAGCAAGTTGTACAGTAGTTCTGTAGTGGAGGAAGATTATCGGATTTAAATATTAGATAATAATGTCTAAAACTATAATTAAATGGTTGAGTATCTAGGAAATATTCCAACGGCCCTGGCCATAACGATTCATGCATTCATACCATTGACCATCATTTTGGTATACGCACTTGTTGCCATCTGGGGCGAGCGGAAAATCGCCGGATTTATCCAGGACCGCCTCGGGCCGATGCGGGTGGGAGGATGGCATGGCTGGGCACAATCAATAGCTGATCTTCTCAAGCTGTTGCAAAAAGAGGATATCATCCCAAAAGATGCCAGCAGGTTCCTGTTTAAGTTTGCCCCCTTTATGATGTTTGCCGCTTCATACGCTGCATTTGCCGTGATTCCATTCAGTAGTGCTTATATAGGAAGTATGGTTAACATCGGGGTATTCTACCTGCTGGCGGTCACCTCGCTGCTTACACTGAGTGTGATTATGGCGGGCTGGGCTTCCAACAACAAATGGTCGCTGCTGGGCGCAATGCGGAGCGCAGCTCAGATGGTGAGCTATGAGGTGCCGACAATCGCAACGGTGCTCACGGTGATCGTAGCCGCTGGCACCCTGAACCTGATGACGGTCACCGAGCTCCAGTCTGGCAACAAAGTGCTCGGCTTCCTGCCCAACTGGTTTATCTTCCAGAATCCATTTCTCATCGTGGCATTCGGCATCTTTTTTATCTCCATCCTGGTGGAATCGCACCGGGTACCGTTCGACCTCCCCGAGTCTGAGTCCGAACTGGTCGCCGGATACCAGACCGAGTTTTCCGGGATGCGCTGGGCAATGTTTATGCTTTCGGAATACGCCGACATGCTCTTGCTGTCACTGCTGGGTGTGGTTCTCTTTCTTGGCGGGTGGAACAGCCCGTTCGGATCGTTTATGTCGGGTCCGCTCTGGGGGTTCTTCTGGTTTATGTTGAAGGGATTGCTGCTGGTATTTGTAATGATGTGGATACGCTGGACGCTGCCGCGCTACCGGGTTGACCAGCTGATGCATATTTGCTGGAGTATCCTGATCCCGGCTTCATTCATCAATTTGATGCTGGTGGCGCTGTGGGAAATGATCTTTTAAATAATTGGAGTTCAGAACAATGACAAACGTTTTTAGTGAAGGATGGCTGACGTTTAAATCGATCTTTACAGGAATGGGGGTAACAATACGCCACCTGTTCGGGCCATCGGTAACCGAACGATACCCGGAAGAAAAAATTAAGCTCCCGAAAGGAGCCCGAGCCAAACTGTATGTTAATATTGACGACTGCATAGGCTGCAGCCTCTGTGAGCGAGCCTGCCCCGTCAACTGCATCACCATCGACAAGGTGAAGGCGACCTCTGATGTGGACCTGGGAAAAACATCAACCGGTAACCCCAAGCGATTTTGGATCACCGACTTTGAAATTGATATGGCCAAATGCATGTACTGTGACCTGTGCGTGTATCCCTGTCCCACCGAATGCATCTACATGGTGCCCGAGTATGAATATTCGGAATACGACCGCAAGAATTTGGTCTACCAGTTTAGTGAGCTGGGTCCCGAGAAGGTGGCCGAGGTAAAAGAAAAAGCGGAAAAGGAGGCCGAAGAACAGCGACGGGAAAAAGCGAAGGCCAAAAAGAAGAAAGCTCAAAAAAGCAAGGCCCAGGCAAAAAAAGGAGCCACCAAAAGCAACAAAAAGGAGTCATAGAACATGGAACTCACAACTATCCTTTTCTACCTTTTTTCACTAGCCACCATCGGTGCGGCTGTGGTCATGGTAGTTTCGAAAAATATCGTGCACTCCGCGTTTGCCCTGATGTTTACCCTGATCGGCGTGGCCGCGCTCTACGTGCTGCTCTATGCTGATTTTATTGCGGCTACTCAGCTGCTGGTCTATGTAGGGGGTATCCTGATTCTCATTTTATTCGGCGTGATGCTCACCTCACAGGAGAGTGATTCCCTTAATTTTGAGACGATAATGTTGAATGTGTTGCCTGCATCGATATTGTCTGTGGGAGCAGCCCTGGTCCTGTTCGCGGTATTTTTTTCGACAAACTGGAGCATCGCTGAGTCCCCCGAACATTCCGAAACGGTTACCAGTCTGGGAACCATGCTAATGGGGGACTACATCTTGCCGTTTATTATTGCCGGAGTACTGCTGCTAGTCGCCATCATTGGGGCGATCCTGATGTCAACCCGTTTAACTGCCAACACACAAGAAAGCAATTGATATGGACCTATTGATTGAGCCCGAACTTACACACTTTTTGGCTGTCGGTGCCATACTTTTTGCGCTGGGAGTGATGACCGTGTTATCACGACGAAATGTGATTATGGTTTTGATGGGTATAGAACTGATACTCAATGCCGCCAACATCAATTTTATCGCGTTCAGTCGCTTTACGGAACTCTCACTGGATGGACAGATGATCGGGCTGTTTGTAGTGATTATTGCAGCGGCCGAGGCTGCCGTAGCACTCGCCATAGCCCTGAATATTTACAGCCGGTTTAAGACCATCAAT
Organism: Balneolaceae bacterium; assembly: GCA_033722415.1. Lineage (GTDB taxonomy): Bacteria > Bacteroidota > Rhodothermia > Balneolales > Balneolaceae > JAMQKA01. The sequence continues at coordinate 7,145 of JAWVZC010000225.1, forward strand.
GTAGATCAAATTAGTCAGCTTAAAGGTTAATACCGA
>JAWVZC010000226.1:0-7171 GCA_033722415.1 Balneolaceae bacterium
CGGGTCCGGCCGACTATCCCTCCGGGGTGATCGGTGACCTGCCGAACCTGCCGAGCTACCGGGGCGGAGTGGCGATCGGGCCGATGCTGGAGGAGAAGTTTGAACTGCCGGTGTTTATCAATAACGACGGAAACCTGTTTGCCTACGGGGAGGCCGTGGGCGGGCTGCTGCCGGAAGTGAACAAAAAATTGCGGGAAGAGGGGATTCCGAAACAGTACGAAAATTTGCTGGGTATCACCATCGGCACCGGATTCGGCGGGGGGATCGTGATGAACAATCACATCTGCCTGGGGGATAACTCCGCCTCGGGCGAGATCTGGCTGACCCGGAACTTCAGGGACCTGAAACAGTTTGCTGAAGAGGGGGTCAGCATCCGGGCACTGCAGCGATCCTACAACAAGTATCTCACCGGCCGGGAGGAGCTGATGACCACCCGGGAGATATACCAGATTGCCCGGGGAGAAAAAGAGGGCAACCGGGAAGCCGCCGTCAAAGCGTTCAACGATATGGCCGACGTGCTGGCCGAGTCCCTGGCCAACGCCATCACGCTGGTTGACGGGCTGGTTGTTATCGGCGGGGGAGTGGGCGGTGCCTACGAGCTGTTCCTTCCGCGGGTGGTGGAGCACCTGAATGCTACGATAGAAAAACAGAATGGAGATAAAATACCGCGGCTGATTGCCGATGTGTATAACCTCGAGGATCGCCGTTCAACGAGGGCCTTTTACCGCTTTAAGAGTAAAAGCGTGAATGTACCGTTTTCTGATCGGGAGGTCCCCTATGTACCGGAAAAACGGGTGGCCATCGGTATTACGCGCCTCGGTACCAGCCGGGCGACTGCGTTGGGTGCCTATGCTTACGCGTTGAACAGGCTCTAACCTGCATTGCTCGCGAGAATAATTTTAGATTTCTTGTAATGCTTTGAAATACAGCGAATTACATTGATTTTAATGTCGAACATGGTATTACCGTGTCGCGGGCTGCGAAATTGTTCCGTCTGCTGCGTTGTAGATGGAAGTCACCCGCTCAACGTATCCATATACGCTTCCGTTTGCGATTACCACTTCGTCTTGCTGACAGGCCAATTTCCTGGTGAGAAATGCAGGATAAGCTGCCTGGTTCTGTCTGTTGAATACCGGCTGGCCGGTAACTTACTTGCATCGGTATGCCCCGGGATTCAACTGTATCCCCAAGAAGTAAATGGGCTCTCTTTCAGGTCTGAAATTCCTGGTGAAAACAATCACGTATGGAGGGAAATATGCGAAAGGGGAGAGTCAGCCTCGAAGAAAGACCAGGGCGCAGGGAAACTGGCCGAAGGATTATTGGTTATGCGTTCGGGCGCAACTGGCAGGCTTCAATTAATCCAGGCGACTTTCCACGACCTGCCCCATCGTGTCAATATCAACGGTACACTTGCAGGTTGACAGATTGTACCAGCTATCCGCGATGATCTGTTTACCTGCCGGCAAATTTTCTGTACGGTATCGAAGGAAGTTCCCGGTATCAAGCTGCCTGCGCACGCTCTGTTCCGTAATCCCTTCCGTGAAATTTCCGCACAGGAATACTATCTCTTTCCGGGCTTCAATCCAGATGAATGCGGTAATCAATGCGGCTGCGAAGAGTGCCGCGCCAAAAACGGTTTTAAACAGCAAGTTGTTCATAGCAGGCACCCTGACGCGTTTGCATTTACGGTGCAAGGAGTAGTGAATATATTTGAATAGCTACGGTTTGTCTGATCTCCCCAATTCATTCCATAGGGATAAAAGTGGGGCAGTAAGTATTTCAAAGGCCCCCCGAAAGGTACAACCGGGCCGGGACAAATTGAAATGGAGAATACCCTGGGATACAGGATATCCGGTGATATGATGCCCCGGAACCGGGTACCTGGTCGAATGTATCATCCCTCACCGTCAAGGTGATTCTGTTTCCAAAAGATCATCACATTTTGCGGATAAAATTCGAGCTCGGCATCCCAGTAGTCGGCTAGCCACCTGAACGTTTTTCTGGTATAGAAAGTGACATGGGTATAGTCCAGCCGGTAGTGCCAGTCGGCGAAATGGGCAGGGTCGTCCTCGGCCAGCTTGGTCATGATGCCCAGGTAGCCCCCGGGGCGAAGGCAGGTCCAGATGCGGTCAAACTCGGCAGCTGGTTCGTGCAGGTGTTCGGCCACCTCGGTGGAGGTGATGAAATCGTAAGTCTGCCGGAACACGGCGGGATCGTCGGCATAGAACGGGTCGTAGATCTTCATATGATGTCCCTGCTCTTCGAACATGAGATGAAGCGTGGGGCCCGGTCCGGATCCGAAATCGAGCCCCTTGCTACCCGGGGGCAGCAGGGCCTTCATCGGTTCGAACAGCCGGCCCAGGAAGGCGCGGTAGTCGGGGTCGGAGGGATCGTTTTCATGGGTGTCGTAGCGGGCTTTCTCCTCGTCCGGGTCCGGGCGGTAGCGCTCGGGGGCGAAGATTAGACGGCAGTGTTGGCACTGGAAGTAGGTACAGCGGTACTGCTCGGATTGATCCCGGTAAAACAGTTGCACCTGCTCGCTTCCGCAGAGAATACAGGTATCGGGCGTTGCCATAATATTATTGTCACTGGATATTTATTCCGTTCGGTTAAAGGTAAGGAACAGGAGGGGAAAGAGGTATCAGGTTGCATGAGTAGATGAATTGGAGACCGCTACCACCAAAACCAGTATTCAGGCCAACGATTGATATCTCGGGCCGAGCCATTAATTTCCGCCCAGATTACCCAAAACGCGTCTAGTGGTTTGATTGGATGGCAACGAACCAGGGAATGTCCTCTTCGTCATCCCGGATTCCGACCACTCTCGGAAATCTCACGGTGGCACTGAGCGTTGATCTGTTGCGAGCTGAGCTCAACGGCAGCGGCCTTGCGAAATTCTGAACAAGTTCAGGATGACATGAAGGCTACTTATTTAACCGTTAAAGACGTTACCTAAATATTAATACTTCCCAATCGCTTTACGTTGCAGGTAATTATCCGTATTTTTGGCGCATGTTATACGACCGCTGAATCCCCTATAATGCCCGTTAATCTACAGAATGAGTTACCTTACATTTGTCCTTAAGGAACGACGATTGCTGTCGTTCGGACTCTCTTTCACCTTTTTTTCCAGTTTTGGTCAGACCTTCCTCATTTCGCTGTTTGTTCCCTACTTCCTGCAGGAGTTTCAGCTCTCGAACGCCGGTTTCGGATCGCTCTATTCCGCAGCAACCCTCTCCAGCGCGGCGGTATTGCCGTGGCTCGGGAAATGGATCGACCACATTCCGCTACGGATGTACAGCACGTTTGTAGCCCTGGGATTGGTACTTGCCTCGTTCATGGTGGCGATATCCTGGCATGTGGCCCTGCTATTTGTGGGATTGCTGCTGCTGCGCCTTTCCGGTCAGGGACTCAGCAGCCATACCGCCCAGACTGCGATGGCCAAATTTTATGATCACCAGCGCGGGAAGGCGCTCAGCATCTCCAACCTGGGATTTCCGCTCGGGGAGGCCGTTCTGCCGCTCGGTATCACGGCGCTGCTGACCGTCTTCAACTGGCGGATGACCTGGGGCACAATCCTGCTGGTGATCGCATGTGTCATGATACCGTTTATTCACCTGGTACTGAACCGGGGGGATTCCAACCTGGATGAGGATAATGAGGCAGTCTCTCAAAACAACGATGCGGATTACTCCTACATGCGGGTATTGACCGATTACCGGTTTTACTTCCTGTTCCCGGCGGTACTGCTGCCCCCGTTTTGGGCCACCGGTTTTTTTCTTTACCAGATCTCCGTGGCAGAATCGCTGGGATGGACTGCCGCATTGATCGCTTCGGCATTTGTGATATTCGCCGTCACCCGTATTCTGGCTTCGCTGGGGGTTGGTCCGATGATCGACCGGTTCCGGGCCCGCACCATCTTTCCCTACTACATGCTGCCGATGGCGGGTGGTTTTGTATTTGCATTTTACCACCCGGGTTCCTGGTCCGCTTTTCTCTACATGGCACTGCTGGGGGCGACGATGGGCATGGGAGGCGCCCTGAAATCGGCCCTCTGGGCGGAACTCTACGGAACCAAAACCGTGGGCACCGTTCGCAGCCTGTTCTCCTCGCTGATGGTGTTCAGCACGGCACTCAGTCCTTTTATGATGGGCTGGCTTATCGACAACAACGTGGCGATGACCACGATCCTGTTCTGGGCGGTGGTCACCACCATGCTGGGAACGCTGCTCGCCATGGGGGCGTTCTCATCGCGCACTAGATTGGTCGTAAAGAACTGGAGATCCCGCCGGTAAACGAGAACCATAAGACTCACGCCTCTACAGTGTGGGACTAACTGCATTTTCTCACCAAGAAATTGGTACGTCAGCAAGGCGTCTCTTCAATAGCACCGGAAATATACCTGGATACGTTGAGAAGCTATTGTCGGGACAACGAAGCAGGCGGGACGACTTCACAGTCTGTAAATAAACGTCAGTTCGATATAAAACCAGGCACTGATTGTTAGAGTTATTACGGATCAATGCCTCCATATCACGGATGAGATCTCACCACTCCCTCCCGAAACCCGCGGGATTCCGGTCGAGATGACGCCAACGGGTTGGTTAAAGGGCAGAACATTACCCAACGGCGTCATTTCGTGGGCAGGAACACGCTGTTTGTGTTCCGAAGTTGAGAACGCTCATCCACTTTTCGTTGCTAATATGCAGTAATCTTCGGTAAGTCTAATAGAACTCACGTTAAATTAATCTTATACAAGTTCGGGATTACAATCAATGTATCTTATTGTAGAAGAAAGCATTATAAGATATATATCATAATTCTCATGAGAAATGCAGGCTAGCTGGTACCCCAGTGCACCAGCAACGGGTCCGGTTTCCCCGTTATGGGATCGTTCCGGGGCAGCGGAACAGCCCTGATGTTTTCCAGTACCCGGGGACGTTCACCCGGCTCCCCGGTGCAGAGATCCCAGTTCTGACCCTCCGGATAAGCCCCAACTACCCGGAATCCCATCGAGCTGTCGAGATTGCAATGGCCTACGCCGGCGGGAATTACCACCGCATCCCCTTTCTGTATTTGCAGTTCTTTACCCGATGCTCCGCCAAACTGCACCGTGGCCGAACCACCGGTCACCACCAATACCTCATGAGCGGTGCTGTGGTAGTGATGATAGGTATAAATACCGTTGATCCACGTTCCTTGCCATCCGTTGCCGGTAAGCCGGGTTGTTACGGGTCCGGGTTCACTGGACCCCGGTTCCAGTGCGCCTGTATATACCAGCAGGGGCAGTTTCGGGTTGTTGGGTATTGAACCGTCGTCATCAAAATAGAATGTGGTGCACTTGATCATGACCGCCTTCTTTTGTTAATCGGGGTTGCGGTTACTACAGGTATAGTGTACGAATCTTCAGGGGCTGTTTCCGGTTTTGGGTCATGCAATTTCCCGTTTTGCCCCGGGAATTAGTCTTTCTGGACCGAAAAAATGTAAAAATGACCAACTAATTAGCCTCTGGAGTTTATAAATAGTAGGGAATCCCCAAAAAATATTTTATACTAAGACGTCTATCGGGAGATTCCACTATGTTCAACCTCCCGCTAAGGCGCTTGAACATAAGTAAAAGAAGTTAAATTCGGAGTATTTATTATGGCAGATAGAGAAGTTGGAACCGTTAAATGGTTTCATAATAGTAAAGGATACGGGTTTATTTCCCGGGAAGAAGGAGAAGATATCTTCGTGCATTACAGCGAGATCAATATGGAGGGATACAAAAAACTTGAAGAAGGTCAACAAGTTGAGTTTACCGTAGCTGAAGGGGACAAGGGTCTGCAGGCCCAGGAGGTGATTCTCCTCGATTAGTTTCAGGCTAAAAATAATTTATCACGGCACCATGGTTGTACCATGGTGCTTTTTTTGTGGTTGAGATTTTTGAAAACACCTTCTTTACGCGCTCATGGGTACACAGGGAGAGCTGGGAAGATCGAAATAGCAGCATTTTATGGGTTTTGTTAACCCCCATACCCCGCAATGGAGTTTTGCAGAAACCGGGCGGATGTGTTACTGCTTTTCCTGTTTCTGATCCTCGTTGAGGATATATTTCTCCAGTTTATTCTGTAATTCATTGGGATTAAACGGTTTGGTGATATAATCATTCATGCCGGAGGCGTACACCTGCTCCTTGACCTCTTTCAGCGCGGCCGCGGTGAGGGCGATGATCGGTACGCTGCGCTTGTGTACCTCGTCCATCATCCGTATTTGTCGAGTCGCTTCATACCCGTCCATCTTGGGCATCTGTAGATCCATGAGGATGACATGAAACCCTTCCTCGCGAACCTTTTCGATGCACTCTTCGCCGTTGTTGGCCACCGATATGTCCATGTCCCAGCGTGACAGGAACCGGCGCATCACCTTCTGGTTGATCGGGTTATCTTCCACAACCAGTACCTTGATCCCCTTGAGACTGCTTAGTTTCTGGAACGTTGAGGCTGCACTGCTTTTCTGCTCAGGGGTGGATTCGGCAATCTCAAATTCGAGATCCACGTAAAAGCTACTGCCCTTGCCTTTTTCGCTCTCCATCGTGATCCGCCCCCCCTGTAGTTCCACCAGTTTCTTGGTAATCGAGAGACCGAGCCCGGTACCCCCGAAAACGCGGGTGGTATCGGTTCGCTCCTGGGTGAAGCTGTCGAAGATCTCCTCCTGTTTTTCATCGGCGATGCCCACGCCGCTGTCTTCGACCTGGAACTGCACCAGCACACGCTCCTCATTGCGATCCTTGCATCTTACCCGGAGGGTGACGTGCCCCTCGTCGGTAAACTTGACGGCATTACTGGCCAGGTTGTTCAGGATCTGGGTGAGCCGGGCCGAATCTCCACAGACCATCTGCGGAATTTCTTCGTCAATTTCGCAGTTGAGTTCCACATCTTTGTTACGGGCAGAGAACCGAAAGCTCTCGTGAACGTCATGGACCAGCTGGTGAAGATCGAAATCGGCATTTTCCAGCTCAATTTTACCTGATTCGATCTTGGAAAAATCCAGAATGTCGTCGATTAATGCCAGCAGCGTTTTGGCGGAGAAATCCAAAATTTCAATCTGTTCCAGCTGATCCTCCCGCGGCTCGTCCTTGGCCAGCAGGTTGGTCATGCCGATGATCGCATTCATCGGCGTTCGGATTTCA
>JAWVZC010000227.1:0-7120 GCA_033722415.1 Balneolaceae bacterium
ATAGGTGTATACGGTTCGCACGCTCACATCCAGCTCTTTGGCGATCTTTTTCATATCGAACCCGGAGGCGATCATCCGCATCACATTATGCTCTTTTTGCGTAAGACGCTGCCGGCGGGCATTCAAATTAATCTTCCTGATCTCTTCCGAAAGCCGGGTTCGGACCTCGCGGTTGTAGAAATTCTCTTTCATACTGACCAGCATATCCACGGCCGCCGCCAGTTCGGTTTTCAGGTTTTGTACCTTGATGTACCCCATGGCACCGGCCTTGATGATCTCCACCACCTGTTCGTCTGAGAATTGCGCCCCGACCGCCAGTACCGGAAGCCCGAGATAGGGGTTCCTGATTTTTTTCAGGGGTTCGAGATCGGGTTCCCCGCCGCTGCCCACATATTGAATTACGATACGGGGCAATGTCTCCTCGAGCTGGTGCAGCAGTGATTCCGTATCACCGACCACCCCGATGACTCTCGTTTGCAGCGGGCCGTTGACCAGTAGATCGGTTAATTTCTCCCTGATGTTCAGATCCGTTGAATTGATGATAATGGTAATCATATGTTATCCTCTCTCTCTTGTTAAAATACGTTATAATCCGTATAGCTATGCTAACGGCTTCGGTAAGCGAGGATTGGCGTCAACCAGTTACTCCAATATAATTCTTCCCCCCACTCCTGGAGGACCTTGCACTCGTGATGAACAGAAACCTTAATTTATGTATAAATATCTGTTATAAAACAATTTATAAAAATTTCTAACAGATGCAATATCCTCCGGGGTTCCGGGTACATCTTTCCATGCCGTTTTTCCTTTTTCCCGTATAAGGCGGCTATTTTCTAAAAGATCCCCGTCATAAAGGGATCCCGCTGGCGGAAAAATACCGGCATGACGATTTGCAAGCACCGTTGGGTACACGGTGTGAGATACCTCGAAGGTGTTCCACCGGCGGCATTGTCCCGTTGTAAACGTGAAATTGATGTAATGAGTAATCCGGGATCGCTTATGCAACCGATGAGTAGAGTGGACGAGATTTCCCGACTACGTATCGACGTAAAAAACGGAGGGATTTCGCTCGAAATGACACCCCTGCTGAGGTTCAGCCACCCGCAGGTAATCGGGGATGTCATCGCGACCGGGATACCGCGTATATCGGGAGGGCGTGGAGAGAATCCCATTCATCATGTGACGCCAACAACATGGAAATCAATTCTGCACGTTTTACGTGCCTTCGTATACCGGGTTCACGTCAAAATAATTCCCGTAAGAAAATACGGCCGGACCGGCCTCACCTGCGAATGTACGTTAGCCCGAATTTCTCACCAATAAATTAGTCTTTCAGCAAGGCGCAGGTCAAATGACCGCGCAGACGCAGGTTGGTACATTGAGCAGACGATTCGCACTGCAACGCAGCTGAAGGGCAAATTTTGCAGTATTTTACAGCCTGTATGGATAATGTTGCAGCAAAAAAGGAATAAGTTATTGTCATTCAGAAAGGTACGGGAAGATATCAAAAAAACGTGTGAGAAATCCGGGATTCGTTGTGTAGATACGGGCTGGCTGGCTAAACCGGGGAGCTGTTGATGGCTGCCGGCCGTCCGGCAGGGCAGGGACGGGTTGGAAAGCTGAATCCGTTCAGCGAATGAGGTGGCGTGAGTTCGCGAACAGGTGATCAACGGTAGTTGACCTCTTTCGTTTGCCCGGAGGCCACGATAGCCGCCCCGACAATACTGGCGTCGCTCAGAAATCGGGCGGCCTTAAAACTGGTATTCAGCTTGATGTAAGGAAACGTTTTTTCGGCTTTTCTGCTAAGCTGTCCCCCGAGAATAAAAAGATCGGGATGGAATATGGTCTCGAGAAATTCAAGCACGTGCTGCAGGCGCTTGCCCCATGTTTTCCGCCGAATTCCCTCATCCTTGCGCATTTTGTTGGAGGCGTACTGTTCGATGGTGAGTCCCTTGATCTCAATCAACCCCAGTTCCGTGTTTGGAACCAGCAGGCTGTCGCGGAATATGGCCGAACCGATACCGGTGCCCACGGTAAGGACGATCACGGTTCCGTCGTTGTGGTTTTTACCGCAGCCAAACCGCATCTCGGCGATACCCGTGGCATCCGAATCGTTGATGACAGATACCGGGTTGTCCGTAATCTCCGAGAAAAGCTGAATGGCGTCGGCATCCACCCAGGTATCATCCACCCGTTTGGTCGACAGCACGACACCCCGGTTGATCGCGGCCGGAAAAGCGCATCCGACCGGTCCATCCCACCGAAAATGTTTGTTGACCACATCGTGCAGGCGGGACAGGATCTTGTGGGGTGCGGTTTCATCGAGCGGGTCGGTACTAAAACGGCTGGAAACCAGCTCCCCCTTTTCGGTATCCACCACGCAGCCCTTGATTCCTGAACTCCCGATATCGATACCCAGTACTTCCATGTATTTCAATTAGCAATTACCAATGAACAATTTTCAATGGACACCCCGGCGGGATCTTCCGGGCATCTATCCAGGTGAAACAACCCATTGCCAATTGCAAATTGATTGTTGAATTATTTCTCGATGAGTATCCAGCCCTCATCCTCGATCATCCGTTTGGCTTTTTTCCACTTGATATCGATAACCTCGCCGCTGTTCATATTCTGAACTTTTACATAGTCGTTGCGGCCCGGTTCCTCTTCCACGGTGACCGGTTCCGGTTTTTGATCGCTGCGTTGCTGCTGCTGGCCGCCGTTCTGTTGGCCCGCCTTGAAGCCCATATTGGTAGAATCGGCGTGCTGTGTTTTGGCACGATTGACGTCCACTTTGGCTTTCTGCTTGTCGGCCTGCCGCAGTTTCTGCTGGTCGGCCTGCATTTCGGGTACGGCTTTCCAGATCAGTGATACCGCCTCCTGGTTGATCTCGTCGATCAATTGTTTGAACATCTCGAACGCCTCCCGCTTGTATTCCAGCAGCGGATCTTTCTGACCGAACGCGCGCAGCCCAATTCCCTCTTTTACGGCATCCAGCTCGCGCAGGTGCTCCATCCACTTGTCGTCGATCGTGGAAAGGACGGCGGTGCGCTCCAGGGCCCGGGCCACTTCATGCCCTTCGTTCTGCAGGGCTCGCTCAACATCCACCACCACGCGCATGCGCCGTATGCCGTCGGTGAATATCACCTGAATTTTGGTCGGTTTTTCTTCGGCGTCCGATTCCTCGATATTTTTGATTACCTCGTACAGCGGATCGGCAATCATCTGTTCCTTTTTGCGGTACGCTTCAAACGCCTTGTCGATGATATGGTCGATCAGGCCTTCTTCGCGCATCTGCCGCATCTCATCCGGCTCCAGGTCAATATCGACTGCCAGGAACCGCAGGATCGTTTCCCGGAGCTGCTCGAATTCCCCATCGGGAAAATGCTCTTCCACCACCCGCTCCACCAGATCTTCGACCATTTCATAAATATCACTGCGCAACTGGTCGCCCTCCAGGGCGTGCTTGCGGCGGGCGTAGATGACCTCCCGCTGGTTGTTCAGCACGTCGTCATACTCTAGCTGTCGCTTACGGATACTGAAGTTGTTTTGCTCCACTTTTTTCTGGGCCCGTTCCAGGGATTTGGTGATCCATGAGTGGGTGATTACCTCGCCCTCCTCGAAATTCAGGCGATCCATCACCTTGGCCACCCGGTCAGAGGCAAACAGCTGCATCAGGTCGTCCTCGAGGGAGACGTAAAACTGCGATTCGCCCGGGTCACCCTGCCGGCCGGCCCGTCCGCGAAGCTGCAGGTCGATGCGGCGCGACTCGTGGCGCTCCGTGCCCAGAATCGCAAGTCCGCCTTTCTCTTTGACCCCGGGAGCCAGCTTGATATCGGTACCGCGGCCGGCCATGTTGGTAGCCACTGTGACCGCACCGGGGGTTCCGGCCTGGGCAACGATCTCGCTTTCGCGTGCGTGCTGCTTGGCGTTCAACACGTTGTGCGGAATCTTTTCACGTTTCAGCAAGCGGCTGATCGTTTCCGAGACATCCACGCTCGTGGTACCCACCAGCACCGGCTGGCCCTTTTCGTGGTACTCCCGAATTTTGTCGATGACGGCGTTGTACTTCTCCCGCTTGGTCCGAAATACCAGGTCCTCCTTGTCATCCCGGATCACCGGTTCGTTGGTCGGGATGACCACGACGTCGAGATCATAAATTTCGGTAAACTCGCCCTCCTCCGTCGCCGCCGTACCGGTCATCCCCGACAGCTTGTGGTACATTCGGAAATAGTTTTGCAGGGTGATGGTGGCGTAGGTCTGCGTGGTGGCCTCCACTTTCACATCCTCCTTCGCCTCGATCGCCTGGTGCAGCCCGTCGGAGTAGCGGCGGCCGGAGAGCACTCGCCCGGTGTGTTCATCGACAATCTGGACTTTCCCCTCCTGGACGATATACTCTTCCTCCCGCTCAAAAAGGGTATAGGCTTTCAGCAGCTGGTTGACGGTATGGATCCGGTCGCTGCGTTCGGAAAACCGGCGGCGCAGTTCATTGAAGCGGCGCTCCCGCTCCTGCTCCACTTCCTGTTTTGCCTCCTCGATTTTCTTCTCTTTATACTCGTCGCTCCACTCCTCCTTCTCCTGAATCTCCCGGATCTTCTCGTGTTTCAGCTCTTCGATCTCCTCCTCGATATCGGTGGTCTCGGTTCCGATGTCGGGAATAACGAAGAAGTCATCCTCTTCATCCGACTTGGTGATGAAATCCTGCCCCTTTTCGGTGAGCTCGATCGCATTCTGTTTCATATCTACCGCGTAGTAGAGCTCCTCGTCCACTTCCGGGAGGCGGCGGGCGTTATCCTGCAGGTAGAACGCCTCGGTCTGCTGCAACAGCCGCTCGTTGGCCGGAATCTGCATCATTTTTCGGAACTGCCGGTTTTTGGGAAATCCGCGCTGGGCGCGATACATTGCCAGGCCGGCGGCCTCCTCGTTACCCTCTTCCAGATGTTGCTGGGCATCTTTCACCAGGCTGGCGACCAGCTTTTTCTGGGCGCGGACCAGCGATTCCACCCGGGGTTTCAGCTCCTCGTACTTCTGTGACTGGTTGTCCTGCGGCACCGGCCCGGAGATAATCAGCGGGGTTCGCGCCTCGTCGATCAGTATGGAGTCGACCTCGTCGATGATGCAGAAGTGATGCTCGCGCTGCACCATCTGTTCCGAACTGATCACCATGTTGTCGCGCAGGTAGTCGAACCCGAATTCGTTGTTGGTCCCGTAGGTGATATCCGCCCGGTAGGCTTTCCGGCGCTGTTCCGAGTTGGGCTTGTACCGGTCGATACAGTCGACCTCCAGCCCGTGAAAATTGAAAATCGGTTCATTCCACTCGGCGTCCCGCTTGGCCAGGTAGTCGTTGACCGTTACAATATGCACGCCGCGCCCGGCCAGTGCGTTCAGGTAGGCGGGGAAGATGGCGGCCAGGGTTTTACCTTCGCCGGTTTTCATCTCGGCGATTCGTCCCTGGTGCAGCACAATCGCCCCGACAAGCTGCACATCGTAGGGCACCATGCTCCACTCGTTTTCGCTGCCGCCCACCATCCATTTTTTGCCCAAAAAGCGACGACAGGTATCTTTCAGTACGGCGAACGCTTCCGGGAGTAACTCATTGAGCACTTCCTCAACCACTTCATTCCGTTCCTCCTCCAGGGTGTCCACCAGATCGGTCAATTCGCGGTATTCCACCACCGAAAGATCCTCGTCACTGCTGTTGAGCCTCCGTTTAGCCTCGTCCAGCTCCTCGTCGATCTCGGCGGTGGCATCCTGGATCTGCTGTTTGAATTCAGCCGTTTTCTGCTTTAGTTCCTCATCCGAGAGTTCCTGCATACCTTCATAATGGGCATTAATCTCGTCGACGATGGGCCAAAGTTTTTTCAGGTCGCGCTCACTCTTTGAGCCAAAAACCTTGGTAAGAATGTCGGTAATCTTTTCGAGCATATGGCGTCAGATTGGGATATTCAAAATCACAGTTCTGAAAGGTACAGTTTAGTGGTTCCCTGTTCAAATTATTGTACAATAAATTAACGAACAGGCGATTATAAACCTCCTGTTCCGTTCTACAAAACAGGCAATTACGGGTTCTTATTGTCCTAATTAATTGTTAAATTATGGGTCTGTTTGAACTGGATTTTTCATAAAAGAGCAGTTTCACCATGAAACGTACATATCAACCAAGTAGTCGCAAGCGGAAAAACAAACATGGTTTCCGCAAGCGCAACAGCAGCAAAAACGGTAAGAAAGTGCTCAAGCGCCGCCGTAAGAAGGGGCGTCACAGTGCCACCGTAAGCGATGAAAAAGGACCGAAGTAACGAAGCTATCTCGTCCTCCGAAAAGGATTTTAGCTTGCCAAGAGCTAAAATCCTGAGGGGGCGAACCAATTTCCAGCGCCTGTTTCAGCCGGGTGCCACCACTTTCCGAAATAAACTGGTCGATTTACGTTTTCGCCTATACGCTGATCTCAACGATGGTTGCCTGATGGGTTTTATCGCTAAAAAATCGCTTGGCAAGGCAGCTAAACGCAACCGGGTTAAACGGCTGCTTCGGGAGTCATATCGGCTCAACCAGCATATTTTGACATCCCTTTTTGAACAATCATCCTATAGTTTCCACGGCGTCTTGATGGCCAAAACCATTGACATTGATTTTCACACGCTGGAGCCCCAGGTTGTTGACCTGCTCCGGCGCGCCCGCAATCACCTGCGCCCCACCATAGTACCAGGTTCATGAAGTATCTGCTGATCGGAATTGTCCGTCTCTATCAACTTGTTATTTCGCCTTATCTGCCCAGCAGCTGCAGATACCACCCCACTTGCAGCCACTATGGCATTGAAGCATTACGCCGGCACGGGGCCCTGAAGGGGAGCTGGCTTACCGTCAAACGTATTGCCCGGTGCCACCCGTGGAGCAGCGGAGGATTCGACCCCGTTCCTGAACCGAAACACGAAATTACAAAACCTGAAAAAGGATAGCTTTTGGATCGTAACACCGCAACCGGACTAATTCTGATTTTTGTCATCATGCTGGCCTGGTTTTATGTAACCATGCCTTCGCAGGAGGAGATGCAGCGACGACAGGCCGAGCAGGCACGACAGGACAGTATCGCTGCCGCCCAGGCCCGGGCCGACTCCCTGGC
>JAWVZC010000228.1:0-7073 GCA_033722415.1 Balneolaceae bacterium
GAAGAGGAAGTGGTGGAAGCGGTGCACCGTAATGAAAACGAGCCCAGCTACTGGCATCGCTATACCGAGGATCAGATCACCAAAACCTACGATATCTGCCGACTCCTGATCGACCGGTATGATATTAAAACGATTCTCGGGCATGAGGAGATCTCACCAAAAAGGAAAACAGATCCCGGTCCGGCCTTTCCGCTGGACAAAATGCGCGACAAGCTACTCCATGCCGACCGAAGTGACCTTGAGGAACAGCAGGCCGACGAGTTGGAAAATCCGGGCGTGGTAACCGCATCGAAGCTTAATATTCGATCCGGTCCCTCCACCGGCAACCAGACGATTGCCAATCCCCTCCAAAAGGGAACCGTGGTGGACATCAAGGACGAAAGCGACGGCTGGTACGAGGTCGAGGTAACACTAAAGGGTTGGGTGTCAAAATCCTTCGTAAAAAGGCAAACATAGACGGGAGCATGATGTCGCTCTTTCAATTCACCCATTCCAGACGGGCGGAGACCCGCATCTTGCAGTACAAGCAACACCTTGATGCCCGCTTTCCAGATCCCGAATCGCTTGTTCAAACCAAGCGGACCGCATTGGACGAGATACGTAAGCTGTTGGGTTACGCCGAAGAAGCCCTGGTACAGGATAAGACCGAACTGGCGTGGCAGCACTACCATTCGGCCCTGCGCAGCGAACTGAAACTGGATTCGGAAGCCAGCCTGAAATTCAAGATTGAACAATTGCGCAACGAGAGCACCGAAAAACTTTCGGATTGGCGCAGTAAAACGGTTCTGGTTTCTCTGGAAAACGCTGATGACACCCTTCCCGAAACCGATACCGTAATTGAAGGGTACCGCGTTCTGCATGATCATTTCAGTAATGTCTACTTGAAAAACCGGAATATCCTCTTCCAGCTGACTGTGCTCTCCGGAATTCTCTTCTTCTTTCTGCTGGTATTCTTTGGGATCTCCTGGTCGGGTCATTTACTGATTGCACCTGTAACGGATGAAAGCACGCAAATCACCACAATACAGCTGCTAGTCGCAGCTATCATGGGTATTTTCGGCGCCTGCCTGAGTGCAACTTTTTCACTCTCCAGGGGCATCAAGGGCGTGAAAATTCCTCAGCAGCAGATCAATCTGGGCATTACGCTCTCCCGGCCGCTGGTAGGTGCGGTATCGGCCATAGTGATCTATTTTTTTGCCGTTTCCGAACTAGTTTTCCCGAACCAGAGCTTCAATGCAGCAGGATATCTCTCGATTAGTTTCGTTGCCGGATTTTCCGAGCGCCTGGTGATTTATGCTGTCAGTATATGGTCATCTGGCGACAGGAAGAACCCGTGAGCGTATGCACTGAGATGCCACGCATTACCACTTGCCCTATCACCCATTGAAGCCACCCGTACCATTCTCCGGAAGACTACCACCCAGTTCCCGGCCTAACAGTTAAATTATATTCCGGCCTCTTCATGGTTTGGGTGGGCAATCTCACGATAAAACATCCCCGCGGGTTAATATAATTTACGCCTACATACTTGTTTTTTATACACTAAATATCGAAAATAAATAAGGACCGATTTTACGGGTGGTGGTTTGTGAATTTCCCGGTTGCTCCTGCAGGGTAACTAACTGGACAGGTAACAATAACAAGAGGTTCGGGATGACAACATTGGCAGAGCGTTGCGGCAGTATTTGGAACAGTATCCGGCAAAGTCCCACGCAGCTTCCGAGCGGCGTTACCATTCCCCACGGGCAGGTTGAGTCCGGAAATCAAACCTCCGATCTCTTTACACCAAACCGGCACTACTTCCAGGTTCGTGTTAATGAAATGTTCCTTTCCTCCGGCCGCGAGTGGTTTGCCAAATATGACCCGATGGTGTTTGCCGTGTCGGAATTCGTGTATGATAAAAAAAGAGAGGCTATCCCGTTTGTGGTAGGCCCCGCTATGATGCAGAAATTCGGCCGGAATCTACCAGAGGGGATGATTTTTTCGGATACCCGCGTCGCTGGACTCCACCCCTACCGGGGCGGGCAGCTGACGCTGTCGATCATCCTGTACAAGGTGCAGACCAGCAACATGGTAAGGAAACTCCTGGCCATGATCGAAAACACCGCCAATGTTCTAGATTTCGCGAATGCCCTTGATACATACCTGAAGGTGGCCGACGTGGTTATGGACGGTGTGGAGTCATTGCTGGACCTTGGCGGCAGCGAACCGGTCATGGGACTTCGGGAAGAGTTCGATCCCTCCGACGGCCGTCTCCGTCCAAGCTTCTTTGCCCTCATAAACATGCCCAAAAACGAGCTGGATACCAATAAACTCTGGGTTCGGGACCGCACGTTATATTACGGGGAATCAAGTGAATCTGCCAGCCCGTTTCGAAGGGCGGATTTTGTGCTCTACAGCGTTACACAAGTGCCCGAGCGCTCCGACCTGACCACCCTCCCCTTCTATCCACAGTGGGAGCACACCCAGCGGGAGGCCCTGGACCCGAGAGAAGACAGCTGGACGAGTGCCAAGGCCAACATGGCCAGCCTGATGCAAACGATGCTGCTCAGCCCGGACTTAACAGACCATCAGGCGCATCAACTTGTAAAGGAGTGGAGCAACAAACTGGTAAATTTTCACAAGATGGCGGTCGGTAATGCCAATATGAGCGACGGCAAATCGAAGAAGGCTCCGGAGAAAATGGAGGATGCCCGTGCCCAATCCCTGGCTTTTCTGAAAGAAACAGCAGGGTAAACCAGCTAATTCCGAGGTGTGCGCTATGGAGTATGACGAATGCAGGCTCACGATCAAAAAAAATGAACAGGGACTCCCCATAATAGACTACTGGGACAGTTTTGGCGGTGCTACACAAGGGAAACTGCAACTCGACCCACTTACCAAGAAGACGATACAGCGATTTATGCACTGGGCCGCGGAAAACGGGGAAAGCTGCACTAGGGAAGACCTGAAAGTACTGGGACTACATCTCTACCGGATGTTGTTTGACGATGCCGTACGGCGGGCTTTTGATGAGGGATATGAGATATTTTCCCAGCGCAGGGAGAAGAACCGTGACATGACGCTCCGGCTGAAACTGACTTTTCACAAAGATTTTAAGGAACTGGCACAATATCCCTGGGAATTCATATTCATGCCCGCTGAACGCGAGGGGCTCAGCGGCGAGTTTCTGGCCAAAACCACCGAAATGATTCTCACCCGGTTTATAGCTGAGCCGGAATCCCGCAATATCGAAAAGCTCTATACCGGCGAACGTCCCATTCGCATCCTGGTGGTTTCCTCCCATCCGAGGCGGAGCGAAGGACGGGGCCTCGATATCATTGACGCCGATCGTTTTCTCAAAAAAATAAATGAATTCCGTTCTGACAGCATCGTTATCGAATATCTCAGAAACCCCACATTCAGGGAGCTCCGTAACCGGATACAGGGTAGCAGTGATGACAACACGCCCCCTTTCAACCCGCATATTTTCCATTTCATCGGGCACGGTAAGCCTGGCAATATTGCACTGACCAAAGATTTGAATGAGCTGGAATATGTCGCCCTGCAGGAGGGACTTGAAGTCGAAGAACTGGACGACGCCCACTGGATCGACGGGGAAACGTTAAGCGCCATATTTCCAGAGCCGAAGCCCCGCTTCGTATTTCTGAATGCCTGCAGCGGGGCCCAGTCGGAGTATACCGGGTTCAACAACATCGCTAACAGTATCGCCCGCGATCTGGTCTGCTCGGACATCCCCGCAGTGGTAGCCATGCAGTATGAAATCAGGAATGATGACGCCAATACCTTTGCCCATAAGGTGTACAAACAGCTAAGCGAAGGGGAGCCGATCGACAAGGCGATCAAGTATGGGGTAATGGAGCTGGGGGAATATCCCCCGCCCTCCTGGAATCATCCCCGGTTCGGAACACCGGTATTTTACCTGCAGGCGAAGGATACCACGTTTTTACCCAAGATCCGGTCAGAACCGGTGTCCAACGGCTCCGAACCGGGCTCACATCCCGTGGAACGGGAGTACTGTCCGCACTGCAACCGGATAAAAGTAAGTGCAAAGTTCAAATTCTGTCCCAGCTGTCGCGGGCCTATCAGCGAATGCCCGGAATGTCGCAAGCCGATTTCGCCGGACTATAACATCTGCCCGTTTTGTGCCTATGAACTGAAAGCGCCCGACTCCGTCGAAACCGGAAAACTGCATGAACAGGCAAAGGCGGATAAGCAGGGAATCAGTATCGGGCGCGACAAACCGGGAGCGGGTGCTGATGAACACTCACTCGACCGCTCTTCAGCCGGCCGGCAACGATCGACAGACGCAACCTAGCGGAGAATAACCATGTTTGTATCCGACTCGGAACAAATAACCCGGATTATTGCGGAGGCCTACTACGAGGCCGCCCTCACCGGCGTGAATATGCGGAACGCATCGGATGCACTGGAAAAAATTCGAGGTGCAGTTTCCAGAGGCAACGCGTTTGAAATTCTCCGGACACTGGATGAGCAGGCCGGCCAGTGTGAGACCGACCGTATGCAGGAAATAGTTGTCTCTCTGCGGCAGGGAATTCAGGAACACCTGGTGGAAACGGAAATAACCGCCCTCCGGGAATTTTGCACCCGGCAGCCAGAGGAGGGTTGGAAGCGTTGGCTCCGCCTCTATTCCGATCTTCTGGTTCACTGGCGGGTCCCCTTCTACCGGCAGATGCTGAACCAGGAGTTCACTTTTCCGGATGACAAGAGAAGCGCGTTAACCCGTCTCATTGAGCTTTCAGAGTATGTGATCCGGGAGCAGTGGACCGAAGCCTACCCGATTTACCCATACCTGTGGGAACAGTCGACATTACCGGCACTAAATCGCGCGCGGCACCTGGTAGTGGCGGGAGAAATCCAGCTTTATCATTTTTTGAATGCGGAAAAAGCCCTGGAGTTGTTCCAAAAAGCCCGTAAACTCAAACCGGATGACACCCGGGTGTTGTGCGGCATGGGTGAGTACTGGCTCAACAGGGATCATTATGAGAAGGCGGAGGAATTCTTTCGTAACTCAATCGCCGCTGATCCCCACAAGGCCGATGGCTATCTTTATATCGGGGAGGGGCATGAGAAACGCGGTGATCTGGATCTTGCCGAAGATTACTACCAGGAGGCAATACGAATGGATGCCGGAGACTCGGGAGGCTATCTGCGCCTGATCCGTCTCTACAGCCTACCGGAGATGTTCCCGAGTCATGAGAACAGAATCATGCCCCTGTTTAAAAATGCTGTGGCCGTGGATCCTCCCTGTGAATATACCGCCTGCCTCGATATGGGTTATGCCTACGAAATCAACGGTAATCCCGAAACCGCCTACCGCTGGTACGACCGTGCCATAGAAGTAGACGCGGACCGGGTTTCCGGGTATATCTCAAAAGGATATGCACTGCTCTCCGTTGATCGACACCAGGAAGCACGGGAAACTTTTGAACGAGCCATTGACGTTGGTCCTGAAACCTTCGACGGTTACTGGGCCATGACCTGGCTGCTCGAAAACCGGGAAGATTATGAGACCGCCCTCGAGTGGTACCGCAAGTGCCTGGAACTGCGCCCGGAGTGGGAAGGCATAATCCGGGGAAAAATCGGTGAAGTTAAACGGAAACTCGGTAAGTACAAGCAGGCAGAAGAGGAGCTGCTTTCGGCTCTGCCGCTGGATAGCGGTAACAGGGCAATTCTGCAAAGCCTGTATGATCTGGCAAATCACTACTACAAGCAGCAGGCGAATCCCGGAGCCGCTAACAGGATCTACAAAGAGATCAGACAGATCAAGGGGGAATCTTACGAGGCGGAATTTCAGAATAACCTCGGCAATGTTCACTACTTCACCCAGCAGTACGAAGAGGCGGCCGAGCGTTTCCGTGACGCGATCCGGGAGCAGCCCGATGCTGCCGTTTATCACGCTAACCTGACCGATACTCTTATTCAGCTCGATCGCTATGAAGAAGCCAGGGAAAGCTGCCGGCAGGTTCTGGAATTAGAGCCGCAAAATGCAGAATACCTCAACACCCTGGGAAATATCTGTTACTGGACCGGCAACAGCGAAGAGGCACTGCAGTGGTACGATAAAGCGATTAAAGTCAGTCCCGATACCGCCGTGTACCACTCCAACAGGGGATTGTCATATCGCAGCCTGCAGGACTGGCCCGCTGCCGAATTGGCGTACCTGAGGGCACTTGAACTGGATCCCGGGAATCCCGATATCCTCAATATGCTCGGGGTGGTGAATTACGGAATGTCAAATGATGAAAAGGCGATTTCATACTACACCAGGGCAATCGCACTGAACTCAGAAATGGCGATCTACCATGCCAATCTCGGTCTGGTATATCGCGATTCAGGGAACCTGGAAAAATCCATAGACTCCTACCTGAAAGCGCTGGAGCTGGAACCGGAAAACGCGGCCTACATGAACATGCTGGGTAGTGTTTACTACCTGGTTCATGATTATCAGCATGCCATCGAATGGGTTACGCAGGCTATCGACCGGGACCCGGAGAATGCCGAATACCACGCGAACCTGGCCCTGGCCTACCAGGAGACCGGTGAGCATGAGAAGGCGGAGCAAACCCTGCAGAAGGTTGTTGAGCTGGAGCCCGGCAACCCAAACTACTGGAATAACCTGGGACTGTTTTACTACAACAGCGGCGATTACATCAGATCGATCTCGTACTACCAGAAGGCTATTGACCTGGCCCCGGATATCGATACGTATTATGCCAATATCGGCCTATCTCACCGCACCCTGTGGCAGTTTCCGGAGGCGGAGCAGGCGTACCGTAAGGCAACGGATCTGAATCCGGAGTACGCCGATCACTGGAACAACCTGGGACTCTGCTTCTTTGACCAGGCCGAGTATGAGCAGGCGGAATCCTATTTTTTAAAGGCATGTACCCTGGCTCCCGAAGTAGCCATCTATCACTCGAACCACGGGTTGGCCCTGGACCTGTCCGGCAAAACGGAACAGGCTGAACATTCCTACCGCAAAGCCTCTGAACTAAACCCGGACAACCCGGATAACTGGAACAGCCTAGGCACACTGGCTTTCAACAGGC
>JAWVZC010000229.1:0-7071 GCA_033722415.1 Balneolaceae bacterium
CCTTTCTTTTTTTGCAATTATCAAAATTCAAACGGAAATATAACCATTATCAGGTAGAATATTTATTCCTAATCGTAATTAATTTAGCTTTCACACGTGTGAACTGAAAGCTGGTATTCGTTATGGAATAAATAAGCCCTGAACGTAAGTCGCAGACTGGATATTACCATATGGAGCACACTATTACTGAGATTTTGCAGGAGATGAAAGTTGTAGCTGTTGTGGGCTGCTCGGCCAACCCTTACCGGACAAGCCATCACATCGCTAAGTACCTGAAAAACAAGGGATTCCGGATGATACCTGTTAATCCGGAATACGACGAGGTGCTGGGTGAGAAATGCTATGACAAACTGGCTGACATTCCCCGTGAAATACGCATTGATGTGGTTGATATTTTCCGGAATCCCCGGTTTACCGCATCGATGGTTGAAACCGTAATCGAACGAATGAATATGACGGGACATGCCCCGGTGGTTTGGACCCAACTTGGTGTGTCCTCCGTGGAAGCACAGGAAAAAGCACGAGCGGCAGGACTTCGATATATTGAGGAAAAGTGCATTATGGTGGAACACCGGAAGGTGTCGGTTCCCGGGGAGTAATCTCCAGAAGGAATCTGCTGACATCTCATTTTCGGGCCATCGAAGAAGAGGGATCTTTTTGTGAGTAATGCAGGATACTACTCACCATTACCACTATTTCATATTTACAAATTGAAGTGGTATCGGAAGGTCACGGCGTTTTAAGTGCGTTATGATGGTTTGCAGATCATCGATCTTCTTGCCTGTTACCCGAATGTGATCTTGCTGTATGGCGGGCTGCACTTTCAGGTTAAGGCCTTTGATCTCCTGTACAATTTTTTTTGCTGTCTCATGGTCAATCCCTTCCTGTAACGCGATTTCCATCTTTACGTTTCCTTTGGAAGTGCCTTCCATATCACTGAACGTAAACAGCTTCGGGCTAACACCGCGCTTAATGGCATGCCGTATCAACATCTCCCTGACGGCGTTAATCTTCATATTATCGCCGGCCACAAGATGTATGGAGTTGCTCTTTTTATCGTAACTGATTTCGGTATGGGTACCGCGAAAATCGTACCGCGACCGGACCTCTTTGAGCGTGTTGTTCACGCTGTTGGCCACTTCCTGGGGATCCACGCGGTTGACTATGTCAAATGACGGCATATGTATTCTGGTAAACGGGTTGATAGATCAGTCAGGAAGAGATAGTACGAATTTTTCCCATATTAACCCGCTTTGTCCAGCACTTTTTTCCGCTCTTCTTCATGTTCTTTAATCCTGCGCCCCAGCAGCCGTTCCACCAGCAGGCGATCCTCTGCAGGGATCGAGGTATTGAACTCGCAGATTTTTCCACCCTCGCTCAGGTAATCAATGGTGATTACCTCCTCTGAGAACCATTCAAAGGCCAGCACACGCTTCCATTCGATAAACTGGTCGAGAATGAGAATCCCACCGGAGCGGAATTCCGGTACAATGCGCACGGTCCAGCCGAAAAAACCGAATCCCACCAGAGAAAGCCCGGAGGTGACACCAATACCGGTAAACGGGCCGAGGGTCAGGATACCGGTTCGGTAAATGCCGTAGGCAACCAGCAGCGTGGCAATGAGGTTGGGTGCAACATCGACCCAGAAAGAGCGGTGCATATACTCTATGGTTCCGGCGCGGTTCTTTTTTACGATCAGCTTTGTGCCGTTACCCAGGAAAAATCCGGTGGCAACGATGTAGAGTGCCATCGTTATGTTGGCCACCACAGATGGAGTAAACAGCCCGATCCAGTTCAGAATTGAGAGCACTGTCAGCCCGATAATACCGGCCATCATGGCATTGGAAAGGTTCTGCCGGTTCAGGTGCTCAAGACGCAGGTATTGACGGAACCCGAACCAGGCGGAGACAAGTAGCAGGATGACCAGTGTTGTTATCAGCAGAAACATACCATAAATTACGTAAAAGTTTACCAAAAATTAGATGTTGATTGATTTTCATTCAAGATCTGAACGTGTTTATTGATATCCTGCAAATCGTACATTATGGACAGTAAATTTCAGCCGAAGGGAGTGGAGGTCCGTAACTCTGAACAGGAGCTGGAGATTCAGTGGGTAGACGGGCACACTTCTCTTTACACCCTGTATGGACTTCGCAAAAACTGCCCGTGTGTTACATGTCGCGGGGGGCATGGAGAGATGGGCAACTACGACATGTCCTATTTTTTTGTAGATCCACCCCGCAAGGTCGAGGTCGAACATATCCGGCAGGTCGGGAATCACGCCATACGGATCTACTGGAGTGACGGACACAGCGACGGTATGTACCAGTGGGAGACACTCAGGAGGTTGTGCCCGTGCGAGGAGTGTTATGACAGGCAGACCTGAGTTTTGCTGTTTACCCGCATGGTAGTTCAGGCGAGATGGGCGATATTCCTCGCCTAAAGGCTCCGGGGTGGATGGAATTACCCGGTTAGATGGAGCAATTCAGGTGGCATACTACCCCTCCTTATATCCCGCAAAAATCGATTTCAGTGTTTGATTAAAATCGGAAACCGGTGTTGGTTCAAACGTTCGGCCGGTTAACTGTTCGTAAAGTTCTTCGTACCGCTCATATACCTCCCAGCGAAAATCGTCAGGCAGATCGGGCAGGGTTTGTTCCTCAAGCCCCTGAAAGCCGTGTTCCATCAGCCACTCCCGCAAAAATTCTTTTGACAGCTGTTTCTGCCGCTCACCCCGCCTCAGCCGCTCTTCATACTCATCCGCATAGAAATACCGGGAGGAGTCGGCCGTATGTACTTCATCGATCAGGGTGACGTTGTCGTTATGAAGTCCAAACTCATACTTGGTATCTACCAGGATCAGTCCCCGTTCGGAAGCGACCTGCTGGCCCCGTTCAAACACCCGGAACGCCTTTTCACGTATTTCCGTCCACACCTTTTCATCCACGATGCCCCGCTCCAGGATCTCCTTTTCCGAAATATCCTGGTCATGCCCCTCTTCGGCTTTCGTTGCCGGCGTCAGAATCGGTTTCTCAAATTTCTGATTTTTCATCATGCCGTCGGGCAGGGGAACGCCGCAGAGCTCGCGTTTGCCGGAATCATAGACCCGCCAGGCGTGGCCGGTCAGGCAGGCGCGAATTACAACTTCAACCGGTACAGGGTCACATTTTTTTGCGATCGTCACATTGGGATGGGGCACATCAACAATGTGGGTATCAACGATATCTTCGACATTTTTGAACCCGAAAGCAGCCAGCTGGTTCAAGATTTGTCCTTTAAATGGAATCGCCTGGCGCATAATATGGTCAAAAGCGGAGATACGGTCGCTTACCACAATGCCCAGTGTGTCCTCATCAAGATCATAGACATCCCGGACTTTACCCCGGTAGGGTTCCGGGAATCCATTGACCTCTGTTCGGGTGATGCAATTTTCCAGGGCTTCGGATTTGTTAACGGTGTTAGGCATGAGTTCTGTTTGGGTTTAAATTGCGAATCAAAATCACAAAATATCCTGATAATTTGAAATTTGATTACCGGCTCCTTCGCAAAATATATGATTCAGGGAACTATTAGTTGCACAAGATACATTCCTGTAGTTAGATTGAAAAAAAGAGAGTACCTATGACAGATTTGTTCCGGTATCCATACATGCTTATCCGTCCGTTATACGAACGGACCTCCATTCACCGCTCGGTCGTGGAAGAGGTGGATAACGAGCAGCTGAAGCAGGCCTATTCGCGCTGCCGTGAAATGACGCGTCACCACGCTAAGACATTTTACATGGCTACCCGGTTTCTGCCCAACGAGAAACAGCGGGGTATTTTTGCCATCTATGCGCTATGTCGATATGTAGACGACCTGGTGGACGAAGCGGAAGACCTGGTGATACAGGAGAAACTGACTTATTCCGACATTTGTGAAAAACTGGATCACTGGAAACAGAAACTGGAAGATACCTATAACGGCAAGCGACTGGACGACCCGATACTGCTGGCCTTTTCTGATGTTCTGCGCAGTTATGAAATCCCGATTGAACTTCCGTTCGAGCTGATGGACGGCGTCTGCATGGATCTTTACAAAAACCGGTACGAGACTTTTGAGGAGCTCAGGGATTACTCCTACAAGGTGGCATCGACAGTGGGACTGATGACCAGCGAAGTATTTGGCTACCGTTCTGAAAAAGCTCTTTCACATGCCGTCGATCTCGGGATAGCAATGCAGCTTACGAATATTCTTCGCGACGTGGGAGAGGATCTGGAGAAAAACCGTATCTACCTGCCGCGCGAGGAGATGCAGAAATTCGGTGTTACCGAAAGCGATCTTTTTGATCACCAGTTGAACGATGCCTTTATCGCACTGATGGAGTTTCAGATTGCGCGCGCCCGCCGGTATTACGAATCGACCGACCGGGGCATCCAGATGCTGGAGAAAGACAGCAGGCTGCCGGTTTACCTGGCCAGCTTCAATTACGGCCGCATTTTGGACAAGATCGAGGAAAACAACTACAATGTGTTCGATCGGCGGGCCTACCTGAATGCCACCGAAAAATTCACCATACTGCCCCGGGCGCTCTATCGCATGAAATACGATACCTTCTGATTGATCCGGGATCCGTTGAAGCACAGCCACGGATCTGCCTGATTCCAGACTCACCCGCTGTGACCGCCCACTCGCTTCTCCGGGATAATTGCTCTTACACATTAGATACTGATCTTTTATATTGACCTAAAATCCAAACCAAGAGAAAGGTCAGTTGAATGCAGAAAATAGTGAAGCGGTGGAGGAGCCCCAGCCTCGGCAAAACCATGGAAGTGCGCATGTATGGTGAATCGGGGACACCGGTTCTGGCAATACCGACAAGGGGCAAAGGAGCTGGGCAGTGGGAACAAGGGGGAATGGTGGACGCGATATCATTCCAGCTGGAAAACGGGTACAACCAGCTGTTCTGTATCGCCTCCGGAGATGATGAAAGTTTTTTCAACGAGGAGATCACCCCCGCTCAGCGTATTATCCGGCACATCCAGTATGAATCCTTTATCATTGAAGAGGTGTGCCCGTTTATCGAAGAGCACGCCTCGATCGATTTTCTGATAGTTGCCGGGGTCGACACGGGAGGATATCACGCGGTAAATCTGGGTTTGAAACATCCCAAGAGCTTCGGCAAGGCGATCGGAATCAGCGGGGTATACGATATCACACCTTTCATGGAAGATTACTATGATGAAAATATTTACTACAACAACCCGGTAGATTATGTCCCCAACCTGAACAGCGACAAGCTGTTGAACGAAATCCGCACGGTCGATTTTCGGATTGTAACTTATTTCAACGATCCCCGCAAGGAGATGGCCTACCGGCTGGATGAAATTTTCAAGACCAAGATGATGGATCACGAGCTGGATGTCTGGCAGATGGAGACCGGGGAGGAGTGGGAGCTCTGGCAACAGATGTTTAAAATTCACATCGTATAACGGATTATGGGAAAAATTGAAAAGATACTGGTGGCGAACCGGGGCGAGATCGCCCTTCGTGTTATCCGTACCTGCCGTGACATGGGCATTGAAACCGTGGCGGTCTACTCCGATACGGACGCCAACGCGCCCCACGTACTTCATGCCGACGAGTCGGTACATATCGGTCCGGCGCCCTCTTCGCAAAGTTACCTGGTGTTCGACAAGATCATTGACGCTGCCAAACAGTCCGGCGCCGATGCGATTCATCCGGGATACGGTTTTTTAAGTGAAAATGGCGATTTTGCCGAACGGTGTCGGCAGGAGGAGATCATTTTTATCGGTCCGCGGGCTAAGTCGATCCGGCTGATGGGGGACAAAACCGCCGCGCGCGAGTTGATGAGCAAAGCCGATGTTCCGTTTCCGCCAGGCACCAAAGACGCCCTGAAAGATGCAGGGGAAGCCGAAAAAATTGCTGAAGATATCGGGTATCCCGTCTTGGTCAAAGCGGCTGCCGGGGGCGGTGGAAAAGGTATGCGGATAATACGCAACAGGGAGGATTTCCGTTCCGGTATCAAAGCAGCGCGCTCGGAAGCGCGGAATGCATTCGGAGATGACCGGGTCTACATCGAAAAATACCTGGTGGAACCGCGCCATGTGGAGTTTCAGATCATGGCCGACGAACACGGGAATGTATTGCACGTGTATGATCGCGAGTGCTCGATACAGCGGCGGCACCAGAAAGTGATTGAGGAAGCTCCCTGTGCCATCTTAACACCGGGCCTGAGAAAGGAGATGGCTGACGCAGCCATCGCAGCAGCCCGCGCCTGCGACTACGTTGGGGCCGGTACAATCGAATTCCTGCTAGATAAAGATCGTAATTTTTACTTCCTGGAAATGAATACCCGCCTGCAGGTGGAACATCCCGTCACCGAGCTGATTACCGGCCTGGACCTGGTGAAACTCCAGATTTTGGTGGCCGAGGGCAGGGCGCTGCCGATCAGCCAGGAAGATATCAAAATGCAGGGACATGCCATCGAGTGCCGGATTTACGCGGAGGATCCGCGGGACAATTTCCTGCCCAGTACCGGTACGCTCACAAAGCATCGCATCCCCTCCGGAAACGGTATCCGTGTGGATGCGGGCGTGGAAGAGGGGCAGCAGGTTACCATAAACTACGATCCCATGATTTCAAAGCTCTGTAGCTACGGCAAGGATCGCGGGGAGGCGATCAGCCGGATGCTGAGGGCGCTCGAGGAGTATGAAATTGCGGGCTGCCGGACCACCATCCCGTTCTGCCGCTATGTTTTGAAACACCAGGCTTTTCGGGATGCGGAATATGACACCCATTTTGTACCGGATCATTTTGGCCCTGAGGTACTGGATAAGGAGCATCGCCACACCGGGGATATCCAGGCCATTGCCGCGGCCCTGCTGATGCGGCATACCGGCAAAAACGGGCAGCAGAATGCAGCTTCGCAACGGAATACGGACGGTGTTACCGGTGAGTCGCCATGGTGGCGGAAACGGCGTACAAACGCCTGAATCACGGCACATATTTATATTCTCCCGGCGGCTTACGGCCGAGATCCGATATCTGTCGAATCCATTATTGACAAAC
>JAWVZC010000230.1:0-7031 GCA_033722415.1 Balneolaceae bacterium
AGGAACCAACCAACTAAGTCATCCAATTATACTTTAAGGTACAGGTTACTTTGCTCATGTAGGCGGTCAACGGTAAAAGTTGACCGCTTTTTATTTTTAAACCCTAAGGGAGTTATTTTCTGAGAGAAGGGGGTATCATGTAATCGCTCGTCTTCCCTCTTTATTTTTTTCGAGAAATGGTAGAAAATCAAGGGGGTTGGTAAAACCTTTAAGGGATTTGAACGGTTTAGAATTGAAGTGAGATTGGTCTATATGGATTTTAGGAATAGAAGAAATAGTTAGTTTGATACATTATAGATTATAATTAAAACAGATTAATTTTATCCTAAAACTTTTTACCAACATGTTTTATTTATTAGCGGAAAATTGGTTTCTAACTCTTTGGGAAAGCATTTCAACGAATGATGTTACACTAATTTCAAGTGTAGTGATTGCTATTGCAACTGTAGTTTATGCAGTTCTCACACACCAACTTGTAAAACTAAATTCTTCAGCAATTGAAGAACGCTTAAGACCTTATGTTATCGTCAATCTACCATTAATGGATAGAAGCCTTGATTTAGTCATTAAAAATATAGGCGAAAGGCCTGCCCCACAATGTGATAGTGGATATAACACCGGATCTTGAAAAAATTTTACTAAGACTAGACAAGGAAGCTTAAAAACCCTTACTTAATCAGAAATTTTTTCCACCAGATTATCAAGTTGCTAATTATGGTGTAACCCCAGCTGGTTATCTTGTTGAAAATGATTTAACTGATATTACTTTTAAAGTACAGGTTTCGTATAAAGACAGTGATAATAATAAGTATCAAGAAGAATATGAATTGAGGATTGGGGATTATATATTTGAAAAATTATTTCCTAAAACCTCAATCGAAAAACATTTGTATGATATCCAGAAAGAACTGACTAAGATAAATAATTCGCTTTTTAATATTACATCATTGACGGAATTAAGTAATAAGAATTCATCTGAAGAAGATAAAAATTGAAAAAAGTTAATTCTTGATAGTAGAACTATGACCCAAGAAGACAAACTTTATCCACTGGAATTATATATTGAAAAATTCGATGAGATAAACAGATCTGGATTTGTCCAAAATTGGTTGGATGATAGTCTGAAATTGAATATTAACATCATGGAGGATAAAGCAAAAAAACAAGTTCCTAATATAGATGAAGTAAAGTCTTTCATTTTAGATTTTAGATTTTTTGTCCAAGACAGAGAACCCTGTTCATTAAGAAACCTGCACAGTCATTATCAAAAGTTAAGTTTACCCAGTGAAATCGTTAATGATTTCCAAAAACAAAGAGATTTCTTCAATACAATTCTTGATCAAGAAGTAAATTTTGGTAAACAAGGTAAGGGTAACTATACATTCGGAGATATCTTCTGGAGCTACTTTTATGGACAATATGCACATTCAAATAATCCAGAAAAGCGCAAAAAGGTAAAGGAATGGAAAGAAACTAATTTCATGGAATCTGTTACAGGATTCCACTTTCTGTGTACTCTGTATAATTTATTTTTTGTACTAAAGAGGATAAGAAATATAAATATCAGAGCAATTGAAGAAATAAAATCTCAATAATATTAAAGGGGTGAAGGGGGTTACCCTTTACAATCCATTTTTACGCACAGAAAAGTAATAAAGTCGGTATAAGGTAGCACCAAATGTTGGGGGAATGTGGGGTATAAAATCGGGAAAATGTAAGGGTAATAGACTTGTCCTTGTCAATTTTGGGCAAAAATTACAAAATCCATAAGTTTATGGGAGACAATAAACTATAGATTTTTTATATTTCTTATTTTTATTATGAAAAAATGAACCAAAAAATTCACCATAAAATCCCAGATATTGTTCTGCCTGAGGCTCCAATCCGGCCCTTGCTTATCGATACCCCGGGATTTCACTAAAATAAGGTGCAGGGATTTTCTGGACTTGGGGCTACCAGGAAAATCTGGTTCATATCCTTCCGGCCTTGCGATTTCTGAGCCGCCCGGACAAACGTAGCGAAGGCGTGAAGAAAGAAACCCTGCAATCGAAACTGGAAAGTCTAGAGTAGTGGAAAATCTCTATCACCAAGGAGGAGCAGCCAGCGGGAATATCTTGGTTTCTTTTAGCCCCAGCGAAGTGCAACCAGGCGAAGAAATCCTACGCCGATGATTTTTGGGGTTCGTTATTATTCACACAAAAAGGAACAACTCATCCATCGGATAGGATCCGACATTGAGGAAGCCCTAAATACCTTGCGGCGGAATCATTCTTCCATAATGGCGTTAAGTTTCTCGAGGTTATCCTCAACGCGCAGGGCTTCTATGACCTCGTCGATGTCTCCCTTCATAATATCTTCCAGGTTGTACAATGTCAGGTTTATTCGGTGGTCGGTGACACGGCTTTGGGGGAAGTTGTAGGTGCGAATTTTTGCACTGCGATCGCCGGTTGAGACCTGGCTTTTGCGTTCGGCGGCACGCTCTTTCTGCTGCTGCTCTACCTTGGCGTCGTACAGCTTGGTACGCAGCATCTTCATCGCCTTCTCCTTGTTCTGATGCTGTGAGCGCTCCTCCTGGCACTCCACAACCACACCACTGGGCTCATGAGTGATACGAATGGCGGAATCGGTCTTGTTGACATGCTGTCCGCCGGCCCCGCTGGCCCGGAATGTATCGATGCGGAGATCTGAGGTGTTGATCTCCACATCCACTTCCTCGGCCTCGGGCAGTACGGCCACGGTTGCCGCAGAGGTATGCACCCGACCCTGAGACTCGGTCTCAGGCACCCGCTGCACGCGATGCACCCCGCTCTCATACTTCATCTTGCTGTATACCTCCTCACCTTCCAGCCCGAAGATGATCTCTTTAAACCCGCCCTTCTCCGACTCACTCAGGTTCATGACGTTCAGTTTCCAGCCCATCTTTTCGGCATAGCGGCGGTACATGTCAAACAGGTCACCGGCAAAAATAGCAGCCTCATCGCCGCCGGTTCCGGCCCGAATCTCCACAATCACGTTTTTGGAGTCGTCGGGATCCTTCGGAATCAGCTTTAGCTTAATCTCCTCTTCCAGCTCCCCGAGACGCGGTTTCAGTTCCTCGTTTTCCGCTTTCGCCATCTCGGTCAGTTCGGGATCCTCCGCCTCATCGATCAGCTCCTGGTTGCCCTCGATCTGTTTCCTGATATCCACCCACTCGTCATAGTCCTCCACCAGCTCCTTCAGCTCGCTGTGTTCCTTGGTGAGTTCGGTGTAGCGATCGGGATCGTCATACACGGAAGGATCGCTCATCGCGGTCTGAACCTCTTCAAACCGCTCTTTTACCTGCTGTAACTTTGCTTCGATATCCATAATGAATTTAGCTGCTGTCTTTCCTGCTGTTTCGTAATCGGTATGTTAAAATACGAGACTTATCGCGAACAATTAAAAATTAAAACCGGTATCCCATGGGATTACCCGCCGGAGACAATTTAATTCGTACATTTTGTATTGTAATTCTTATCATAGGCTGCAATATAACCGTAAATCAAAATCCTATATTGTGCCAGACCTCAAAAATCCCCTATCAGCGAATTTTCGCATGGGATTCCTGGGAGCCGGTCAGCTGGCCCGGATGTCTGCCCTGCAGGCATTTCGGTACGGCATACAGGTCGGCGTGTTTTCCGACCGGCCCGAACCTGAACCGGTTCAGTTTATGACCCCACACTCCGCCACGGGTTCGTTCGACAGTGTGGACGACATGAAGGAATTTGCCGGTATCTGCGACCTGCTGACCCTTGAAAACGAGTTTATAAGTTCCGATATATTACAGGAAGTACAGGAGCTGAGCGAAACTCCGATATGGCCGTCACCGTCGTCCTTCGCCCTGATTGAAAACAAGCTTATTGAGAAGCAAACCTTCGAACAGGCCGGTATTCCCGTTACCCCCTATGCCCTGATTGAAAACAAGGATGATCTATTTACGTTCGGTAACCGGCACGGCTGGCCCTATGTTTTGAAGTCCTCGAAAGGGGGATATGACGGTTACGGTAATGAAACGGTGAAATCCGAAGAGGAGGCTTTGGAAGCATTCAAAATGCTGGGGGGAGACCGGGAACACGATATCATTGCCGAGGCATTTGTCGACTTCACCCATGAACTGGCCGTGCAGGTGGCCCGGAATGAAACCGGTCTCGAAGTGTATCCCTGCTGCCAAACCGTTCAGGAGAATCACATCTGCGTGGCTGTTCTCTCCCCCGCCCCGGTAGACGAAAAGATCAGATCCAACGCCCGGGAACTGGCCGTTCGGGCCACCGAGGCGATCGACGGAAAGGGTATCTTCGCTTACGAATTCTTCCTGCAGCCCGACGGGAATCTGCTGCTGAATGAGTCAGCACCGCGTCCCCATAACTCCGGACATTACACAATCGAGGGGTGTACCACCTCGCAGTTTGAAAATCATGTCCGCGCCGTTATGGGGCTGCCCCTCGGCAGTGCCAATCTCCGTGCCCCTTCAGTAGCTATGATCAACCTGCTGGGCACCGACGAGCGGAAAGCCCGTGTCGAGCACGCGCTGAACGCGATGGAGGCCAGCGACGGCCATCTCCACATCTACGGCAAGCTTGACAGCCGCCCGGGCCGAAAAATGGGGCACTATACCCTCCTCGGCGACTCCCTCGAGCGTACCTACGAGAAGGCTGAATCCCTGACGCAGGCGATTCGCATTTGATCCCCGGCCAATGCCTCATCGTAGCACAGGGGTGGGTTACTTCTATCCGGTCCTTCTCGGTCCACTACATACAGCTATCATATTATCGGGCTTACAATCCGTGAAAATCATTATATGAGAACGTATTACAAGTAATATGACATAATTCGCAAGAGAAATGCAGGCTAACTCCGGCTACATTTTCTCAATCCTGAGGACATTCAGGCCGTCGACACCGTTGGCGACTATCAGAAACTGACCGTCAGTTTTTACAAAATTGGCGGATCCCATTCCGCTGTTCCATCGGTAAACTTCCTCCGGCTCTTTATTCGGGCTAACGGGATGAGTGGTGACAAATAACCCGTCGGTACCATGGGCGATGTAAACGTACCGACCGTCCACCGTCACCCCGTTGGCCACATCATTGCCGTTGACGGCAAACTCGTACACGAGCGGATCGCCCCGCCCGTCGAACCTGAAACCCTTCACTCCCCGATTGCCAAGTGCCCCATAGGTGACCCCTGCAAAATGTTCGACGACGTTTTTACCGTCCTGCGGTGCTACCCCTTCACTACCTGCATATTGTTGCAGCTCATTACCTGAAAAATCCAGGATCTCAAAAACCGGCAAGTGGTTTTGATCAAGCCGCAAGCCGATGATATCGCTGTTGTGCCGTTCAACATATTTCGCATTCTCATAGGCAAGCGTACCCCCTGGGGAGAATGTTTCCTTGTCGATTTCGACGTATCCCCCGCCGGTTGCCCCAACAGCCACATACAGGGTTTGGGCCTTCTCAACCAGCGCATTCCCAGAGTAGCTGGGCAGCGGCGTTTCCCGGTACCGGCCAAAATCGAACGCTCCATCCCGATCCATTTCGAATTCGCCGACAATTGCGCCCAGGTGGCCCTCGGTATCATAACCCGATTGATTCACACTGCGCCCGCCGGTTACCCACAATTTCTTGCGGTTGTTGTCAACCTCCAGTCCGTTGATATCGGTGTCGGTAAATGTAACCGAAGACACCAGTCGCGGTTCGGTGGGATCTCCCAGATCGATGAGATCGATTGCCCCGGCATAGGGATTGCCGTACCGGTGATAGGAGACATAGAGGGTCTTGGCCGCAATATCGACCGCCGTGGCACTCAGGGTATAATTGCCGTCAATGATCGGTGATGATACGTTTGCGACAAGGATGAGCTCCCTCTCAAATGGTTTCTGGTCAGCTTTAGCCTTGTCGTGCAATCCCGGATAGGGGACAATATCAACGGGGCTATTGACTACCTGCACTCTTTTACTCAGTTCGGCTGTATCCGTTTCCACGGCAATCCGTTCGCTGAGTGAACTGCTGTCGGTCAGCACCGAACAAGCCTGGACGGCAATAATCAAAATAGCTGTGACCAGTGCAAAATATGGGATCATTTTTTTCATAGCGTTCTCCTGTAGATGGTGGTTGCAGCGTAATACTTATAATTTTGTAATCGATTTCTCCATTTTCAGCGCTTCGGATGAGGTCTTGTACGGATTCCAGGGATCATTGTAGGATGACCGGAAAAAGAACTCCTTGATGTAAGCCCAGGTACGTATCACCCTGATGTAATACCCGGTGTACAACACCATCGCCGGCAGGTAGGGGATATATTTCAACTTGGTCCTCCAGTGGGGCGACATAAGCAGCACGACGATAAATTCCAGTACCTTTGACAAGGTATACAGGGCAAAACCGGTAATGATGATATACCCGAGCACCTGTGAAAAATTTATGATGATATAAGCGATATAAACGAACCACATAACATTCAGGACCAGGTCGTACATGATATTTTCCGCAACAGACGCAAAATTCATGAGATTGAAATTCCTGTTCGGCACCATCAGGTCCACGTGTTTGCGCAGCCGAAACCGGATCAGCGATCGGCTCCAGCGCACACGCTGTCGTGCCAGTTTGCCAAACCCGTCCGGTACCGTGGTGAGGGCGGTGGCCCGTGGTTCGAAATGAACCTTGTAGCCCAGTTTGCGTATTTTAAGTGTCAGATCACCATCCAGCCCGGGCCCCACATCCCAGCCTTTTATGCGCTGCAGCAGGTCTGCCCGAAAAACGCCGAACGCTCCCGATACAATCCGCAGGATTCCCAACGAGGAGGAGACCGATCTCCCGATGGTGATGAAAATCAGGTACTCTATGGCCTGGAGCGTGGTGCAGAGGCTGTCCATATCGTTTCGCACCTCCAGGTTACCCCCTACCGCACCGATACGGTCGTCCAGGTAGAACGGTATAACGGCGTTCTCTATGGCATCGGGATAGAACGAGCAGTCCGCATCAAGATGTACAATAAACTTGCCGCGGGCACAG
>JAWVZC010000231.1:0-6969 GCA_033722415.1 Balneolaceae bacterium
GGTGCACCTCGTCGGACACTCCTACGGGGCACTGACCTCACTACTGGTAGCAAGAGATCATCCGGACCTTGTGCACAGCCTGATATTGGGGGAAGCACCTGTTATGTCTATGCTGGTGATTACCCCCGAGGGAGAAACGCTGTTCCGGGAGTTTTTGGAAGGGGCCATACATCCCTCTCATGCCGCATTTCAGAATGGTGAAATAGAGGAGGGGGTTCGGCGATTTATTAATGGGGTATTGGGAGATTCCGTCTACCATACTCTGCCGCCGGAGCTACATCTTACCATGCTGGAGAATGCCCGTGAAATGAAGGGAGAAGTAGAGGGAATAAGCAGTGAAATGGTCGACTTTTTCCCAAATTTCACCTGCAGCGATGCCAAAGGTATCACTGTACCTGTACTGCTGATGGACGGTGAGAACAGTCCCAAATTCTTTGGATTGATTAACAACGCGTTGAATCGATGTCTCCCAAATAGCGAAGTTACCGTAATACCCGGTGCATCTCACGATCTAAAATTTCAGCAGCCGACTGTGTTCAGGGAGCAGGTCTTGCCCTTTATTGCCCGAAATTAGGGTGAGATTACGTAGTTGTACCGCCGGTAAGGAGATAACAACACTTCGATTCCACATTGCGGGAGCAGGGTGGACCCGGTTTGCTCTCCACGACCAATTTTTTGATTACCCGGTACCAGAATAATTCAGTTGGTACCGGGCGATCATCCTGTGCCAAATGTTGAAACTGATCGCTTGCTACCCTCAAGGTTTGAGGTTAGCCATATTGGATTTCGTATCCGCTTACATTTTCTATCTCGGAACCTCTAAACCAGGGGCAGGACCTGGCCCGGATTTCTCACCAAGAAATTTGTTTTTCAGCAAGGCGCAGGTCAAATCACCGCGCAGACGCAGGTTGGTACGTTCAGCAGGCGATTTGCCCTGCAACGCATCTGAAGGGCAAATTTCGCAGCCTTTTACAGCCTGTATTGATAATTTTGCAGCAAAAATGGAATAAGTTATTGTTATTCAGAAAGGTACAGGAATATATCAAAAAATCTTGTGAGATATCCGGGCTAGTTGTATGCCGATATGCCAATATGGACATTCCCCACTCCGCAAACTCATTACCCCTGGCCATAACTACGATCTATAGACCAGAAATACCGATTTCTGGAAATATATCCATGGAAGGACCAAAAACCCGGAATGGCAGACCGGATTTTAATGCATAAAGAGAAAGGAGGAAGTCTGCTCCAGTATTCCCGTCAAACCGGTACATACTATTGAACCCCGAATGGTATCCCTGACTCCGTATGTTTTTGGGTACCTTTGGATTATTCAGACAGGAACGAAGCTGTGAAAATGTGGGCCTCCCCGTGTTACTGGTTTTAGTTCCTGGATTTATTCATTTTGTAATCCCAACGAGGTGCAATTTGTATGTACCAATTTCGCATCCCAGCTGATTCTCGATACACACAACACACATAGTGCTAATTGGTTGCGCCTTCTGTCGGTCATGGAACCGCCAGGCCTTCGCTGCAAAAAATCCTGTACTGAGAGAATTTATGGAGAAACGAGTTCTTACCGCAATAACTCTCTTGCTTTTGATGCCCTTCATTGTGTCAGCCCAGCCCAGCGATGGAGGGAACCCGGACCTTACCCCTTTCTGGAACTACGTGAAGGAGGGAGACGAATTTGTGCGCAGGGCGGGCTTCGCAGATGAAGATGGCAGGATGGTTATTAACTCCCAGTTCAGCAGCGTGAGAGAGTTTTCGCACGGACTGGCCCCGGTGGCAAAAATTTTACCTGAGACAGGTGAAAACGAAATGAGGGGATATATCAATACCGAGGGAGAAGTGGTTATACCGTTTCAATTCTCGGTAGCCGAACCCTTTAGCGGGGATCATGCATTTGTCAAAACCGGTGGTGAACAGTATGTAGTTATTAACCGGGACGGGACAGTGCTGAAACGATTAAGTCAAACCAGCCATCACCGGATTAATACGGAACTCTACCGGGTTTTTACGGTTACGTGAACGTAAAGTCGGGTTGATGGACAGTACCTTTGCCTACATCGTGACACCAAAATACAATTGGGTACAACCGTTTTCGGAAGATTTGGCTGCCGTCAGCCTGGATTGGAAATGGGGGTACATTGACCGAGATGAACACTTCGTGATCGATCCGCGTTATGCGGCTGCAGGTGACTTTCACGGAGGGCGTGCACTGGTTATGGAACGCCCGGCAACAGGCAAAATTAAAATAATTAACAGGGCAGGAACACTCATAGATGAGTTTTCCGCAGTAATAAGCAGGGCTCGTGAACAGGTTTCCCCGGAATACGACGACAATTTGCTTTTTTCGTGCCTGGCTTTTGAACGTCACATCATCACCCATTGCGCGGAAGAGATGTTCGGTCCGCCAGAAAATGTGTATAATCTTCTGTTTTTAAGCACACCCGAGCATACCAAAGCCGGTGGTTCAAAAGAATATTACCTGTATGAAAACGGTGCATTACTGGAAGAAACGACCGGGTACAAAAGCGGGCATACAGTGCTTGAACTGCCCGGATACGACTTTGGTACAGCCCGGAGATTCATTGAAAAACTTGCCGGCATGCAAAACCGGGAGAGCCGGGAAGAATCCGAAACCTTCCTGAAATTCACAGGCCTTACGGATTTATCGGGGTGGAAAAGGAAGGGGACAAGATGGTACGAATCTTCTCCGGCTGGGGCCTGTAGACAAGGTTTTTTCTAAATGAGTCCCGGTTATTCCTTCTTAGGGAAAGTGAGTTCTCGTAAACTGCTGTTAGGTTCTTCCTGTAGTTTCCGCTGCATTTGTGCTGGTCGGCTCACAAATCCCAAGGCCGGGTGAACTATTTCACTTTTCGGCATCTTCCCCGAAGCTCGGAAAATTACCGCACCTTAATCCGTTATCAACATCACTGGGATAGTTATTCCTCCCACTTTTGTGTAGTAGTAGAGGGGATATGCAATGTTCACGGGTTTTTTCTCCCGTACCGGGTATGAATAAAAACCTGAATACCTTGACATCATGAAACTGCTGTTTATTACCATAATTGCTTCATCATTATTCATACCCGCCTGCAATCCGTTCGTAACAAACGTCGATACCGAAGACCGCTACCCGACAGTACTTGAAAAGATCAGTGAACAAAAACAGATGCTGCTCCAGGAAGCATTTGAGAAGGCAAATCCGGGGCTTTGTGCTGAAATCAACAAATATGGACTAAATGGAAATAAAATATGTAATGACCGGGAAGTGGCCAGAAAGATTATAACCGATGATGATGAACAGAGGCTTATAGCTGAGGCCCGGAAATTCCTGACACGCAACGCTAAATTCACAAATGTTCGTGATTCCGGAGAGCTTGTAGTCAGAAAATCAGTTGGGTTATCCGGCTGCCTGGCATGCGACGGATCGGAAGGAGACCGGGCGGTAATCGGGTGGAAAGTGTCGTTTGATAACCAGAGATTAAATGGTCTGGAAATAAAAGATTCATCTATTGACGTGTTTATGGATTCGGAAAACGTATTCCAGGTATACGGGCACTGGTATCCGCACGTGGTTGTCCCCGAACTGGGTCGGCTTGATGCGGAGGCGGTTAAAGATACTCTCCTCGGGAAAGAGCTGCGATATTCTGACTGGACCGGCGAAAAAACCCACGTGATTACGGAGGAATCCTTCGGGGAGTTCGAGGAAAAAGCGATCATCCCTTATGAGACGGATAGAGGGTTAGAACTTCGGGTGTGCCTTGGCATTTCGGTAGGCAAGATCTGGCACATCTATGTAGACAATACGACCGGTGAGATTATTCGAAAAGAGCAGCAGATTAATTTTTGACCAGGGATGTTACGGTACGATAAGGTAAGGTACCGAAGTCCGGGTATACGCAGCGGTTTGCACCTCGTCTTCGTGCAAAAATTCGGCCACGGTTAAAAAAGTTCGTAAGACTTCCCACTCCCTGCTCATCTTATTCAATACATCATCGAAATCGACCCGGAACGGTAAATATGGAACGGGTTGATGGTATGGGTAGTCCGGGTTCCGGCCGCCGGCCGGGAAATGAATGAAAGTCCACCGGGTTTTCGTTTGGCATTTTTGGTAATCCCCGTATCATTCCCGCACAACCCCGTGATCGTACGGGTCCGGATCAGCGGCCAGATCAGAATAACAGTGTATGAATTATCGCAGAATAGAATATCAGAGCACGAAATTAACCAGGTGTAATGGGTAAAACCCGGAACGAAAATGTAGCAGTCCTCTTCTTCAGCCGCTCCCCGGAGACGGAAGCCAGATACAAGAGGTTTGTCGGTGGCCGTCGATCCGGTCAGAATCATGCGGTAGCCAAAGCGCTGATCAGGCATACCCGGAAACAGATTAAGCGGTCGGGATTACCCGTTTTTGAATTTGACGAGCACCA
Organism: Balneolaceae bacterium; assembly: GCA_033722415.1. Taxonomy (GTDB): domain Bacteria; phylum Bacteroidota; class Rhodothermia; order Balneolales; family Balneolaceae; genus JAMQKA01. The sequence continues at coordinate 4,440 of JAWVZC010000231.1, forward strand.
TCAGCAGGGGCAGAGCTTCGGACAGCGGCTGTCAAACGCTTTTCTGACTGTGTTTCGCAATGGATATGACCATGTCATTGCCGTAGGCAACGATACCCCGGCGCTGCGTACAAGCCACATCAGGAACGCCGCCCGGGAACTTGCGGAACGCGGAACTTCCATTGTATTGGGACCGGCCAGTGACGGCGGTACCTGGCTGATGGGCTACCGCCGCGAGGCTTTTGAGCCTACGTCATTTCTCGAACTGCCCTGGAACAGCCCCGACTTGCTGGATACAATCCTGGAAACACGGGAGCGGGAAGTAACCGTAGCACTGTTGCCGGTCCTGGGTGATATTGATGATGAGCGCGGTCTGTATTCATTCCTGAATCAGTTCTCCTGTAACCGGCTGCTTGTTCACCTTATCCGGTACATTCAGTCCATCCTGAAGCAGGAGCAGGCGGCCTTCCTAGGGCAGCAGTCCCCCATTTCCACAGGGGTTCGCCTGTTCCCGTTTTTGCTTCGGGCACCACCCGCCTGCTGTTCTTCTCCCTGACGCTCTCAATCACATTTCGTTAAACCGCTCAATCACACCCGGGATGCAGCCGCCGCAGGGCTGTAACTGGGGGTAACCTATTTGAATTTCAATATGTTTACACGAGTATCCCTGTGTTTGTTTTTTAGTACATTTTTTGTTGCAACAGTATTTGCCCAGGCGGGTATCGAGGTAACGGTCATCAGTAAACAGGAGGGTACGTCCCTGCCGAATATCGAACTCACCCTGTTGAACGAGGCGATCGGATATGCTGAAACCGTTCAGACCGGTGAGCAGGGTAAAGCCCGGTTTACCAACCTCTCCACCTCCGGTGCATACCGGGTAAATATCCCGGAAAGTGAGCAGTTTTACGGCCTGGTAACGGATCCCCTGACGCTGCGCTCCAACAAGGTACGTACGGTAACCATGGTGCTTTCACGCAGGCAACGGGTGGAACTGGATGAGATAACCGTACAGGCGCCGATCACCCGGATCAATTCCATCGATGCGGAAGTAGCCTCGGAGCTCGAAGCGGAAGAACTGGAGCAGCTTCCGGTGGAAGCCCGGGACATCAACACGGCGCTCTATCGGCTGCCCAATGTCACACCGGCCACCGGCTATTTCCCGGAAGCTCCCAGCGTCAGTATCAACGGGGCCAATTCGATCTACACGAACTACCTGAACTACGGGAAGCACAAAAACGAGCAGTTTCTCGGCGGACCCAAGTTCCCGATTCCCACCGGGTTTATCCAGAATGTGACCGTGCTGACCAACAACTACTCTACCGAGTTCGGGCTGTCCGGGAACGGGGTGTTCAATATCACGACCAAATCGGGCAGTAACGAGTTCGGCGGCGAGGCATTTTATGTTGTGCGACCGGGACAGCCGCTGGATGGGGAAACAGGATTTGCCCAGCGCGATCTCACCGGTAATCCTGTAAAAGAGGGCTTTCGGCGCCACCAGTTCGGGTTTGGCCTCGGCGGGCCGATTGTGGAAGACCAGACCTTTTTCTACCTGAACGCGGAACAGATTTTTGACCTGAAAGACAACCTGCTGAACGTGCCGCAGCTTGGGGTCAGTGAAACCGTACCCGGGCAAAACCGCTTTACCCTGCTTTCGGGCAGGCTGGACCACCGCTGGGGTTCCGATATTCGATCATCGCTCAGGGTTAATACCGGCCTGATCAACATCGAACGCCAGGGGGGCGGTATCGACGGCGGGGTGACTTTTCCGTCGGCCTCGAACAGCCAGGACCGCAACTCGCTGCTGGTAGCTCTGAAAAACAGCTACCGCGTCTGGAGCCTGAACGGGGAAACCAACCTGCAGTACTCACGCTTCCGGTGGAACTACAGTAATGCGCAAAACCCGGACAGCCCCTCGGCCACCGTGCTCGGACCATCGGAGCAGACCATTGCGGTGGTCGGTAACCCCGGATTCCAGTTCAACTCGCTGGAGAATACGCTGCAGTTCCAGCAAAAATTCACCTACTTCGCCAATAACCATACGCTTAAGGCGGGCGGAGGTATCCTCAGTTCCGACCACTCGCTGTTGGGCGGAGGCAACGCCTTCGGCAATTACCGCGTGAAACTGACCCAAGCCCAGGTGGATGCCATTGCGGCTCAAAACCCGGGTAGAAATCTGGGTCTTGATGATATTCCCTCGAATGCCGAAGTGCTGACCTATGCCGTGGAACTGCGACCCACCGCGTTCGGCAAGCGGCAGAATATGTTCAGCCTGTATCTGGAGGATCTCTGGTCGGTCAGTGCCAAACTTAACCTCACCTTCGGGCTGCGGTACGATTACGACAACCTGTCGAAAGGGGGGAGCAGCACCGGCGATTTTAATAATATCGCCCCGCGATTTAACTTCAACTACAAGCTTACCGACCGCAGCAGTTTCCGGGGCGGGTACGGCATTTTTTATGACAAGATCGTTTACTCGGTCTACAGCGATGCACTACAACAAAGTTCGACCGCCTCCGACTTTAAAAAGCAGCTCAGTGCCCTCCGCGACATA